>JAZLGA010000049.1:0-15286 GCA_045616045.1 Bacteroidales bacterium
GTTCATGTCGATGTTCTGGCCATAGATGTTGCCATCGGCTTTATTGGTCCACACGATGATGTTCTGTCCGTTGTGGAAGCCGGTATTGCTTTTAGCGGCGGTTTTTTGGTTGGCGATGGAGTTCACTTGTGTGTGCCATTGCTTGTTGCCGCTCATGTCGAAACCGAAGGCTTCGATGGTTTTTTCGAGGTATGAATCGCCTGGGCTGTGCTGGTATGAAACCATGAAGCCACTGCCGTCAGGATAAGTGTCGATTGTCGCTCTCGTATATTCCATACCGTCGTGGTCGGCTATGAGTAAGCCTTCGCCCCAAAGCACTTCGCCCGTAGTGGTGATGCGGTTTAAGTAAAGTCTTGATTCAGTTTGCGTTTTGGAATCGGTTTGGCGGTAAACCAGAATGATGTCGTGTGTTATTGGGTCAACAGTGGCGTATGGATTGCCGTAGTAATTGGCAAGGTCGGGGGTGTGAACGGTAACACCGTCTGGGTTGCTGATGGTTGACACGCCGTTGGCATCGAAGTGGAAGACGTAGGTGTTGAACACTTGGTCAATGCCCGAATGGAAGATGTAGGCGTATCCACCGCCCATTCCGTCGGAGATTTCATAGTGAGTATAGGACGAACTGAATTTCTTTGAAGCCATAAGTTGGGCTGGTGGTGTGACGTTGTTGCCGTCAGTAGTGTAGCCTGCTACCCAGATTTGTTTGTCGGTATATATTCCTGAACCTATTATTTCGTAGGTTACAAAAACGATGCCGTCGGGACCTGGTGTCAAGAGTCCGAAAACGCATGAGTTACTTGGATCGGAGATGGTCGCAGTAGGCATGAGTGTACCATCGGCTTTGATGTAACGCAAGTAAGAATTCTTGGTGTCAGTAACCAAGACCCAGATGCCGCCATCGTTGCCGGCTAAGAGTTCCACTCTTGAACAGTGGTAGTTCTCATCGGGAAAGTCGATGACAGAAATGCCTTGCTCACCCCAAAGTGTGTTGCCGTCTTTGTCGAACTTCATGGTGATGCATTGGCCTTCGTCATTGGCGAAGCATGTCACTACGCAATTGTCGGTGGTGACATCCATGGCGTAGCCTCGCGAATATGATGCGAATTCGTGGCTGCTGATGTGAATGCCTTTGTCGCCCCATTGCGGTATGCCGTTTACATTGACTCGTTGCAGGTTGACGCTCCAACCGTTGGATGCCATGTCACTCCATTGGACGTAGGTGTCGCCTGTGGCCTCGTGCGTACGCAGGTAGATTTCACCTGCATCGTCTGATGCTGTGGCAAATTTGGTGTTCGTTGCAGGGTCGTTGACCCATTGTGCCTGCAGTGCGCCGACTGCAAAAGCACCAATCAGAAAGAATAATGACTTTTTCATTTTCTTATAGATTTATAGATTTAGTTTTGTATTGATTTTGGTTGCAAAGATATGCTTTTTTTTTTTGTGGTTGAAGCGTTAAACTCCGTCAAAAAAGTCATATTTTGATTGCCGTTTTATTTGATTATGGTTTTCTTCACTGCAACATTGCCGTTAGCATCGTTTGTCCTGACGATGTAAAGGCCTTTGGTCAAGCCGTTGACGTTGATTTCGGCGGTGTTGCCGTTGGCTTTCACGGTCTTGATGCTTTGTCCGGTGATGCTGATTATTTCCACTTGGCTGAGGTCTTCGCCGGAAACGATGATGCTGTTGCCGTTTTGGAAGATGCTGGCCGTCATGGTGTTTTCGTTCTCGTTTACTGAAGCAGTAGGTCCCATGACACCGTTCATGTCGATGTTCTGACCGTAAAGGCCACCATCGTTTGCAACCCAGGCAAATATGTTCTGTCCGTTGTGGAAACCGCTGGTGTTTTCTGCAAGCATTCTGAAGTCAGGAACTGAACATATCTGTTTGTACCAAGTCTGGTTGGCGTCCATGTCGTAACCGTAAGCCTCAAAAGTATAAGAATTAGAAAAGTTGGATTTCTGATATGAAATCATGAAGCCGCTGCCATCGGGATAGGCATCAATGGTTGGATAGTTGAAATACCATTTTCCTTCGTTATCAGCGATGAGTTTGCCTTCACCCCACAGCACTTCGCCTGTCGTAGTGATGCGGTTTGCGTAAATCATTGTTTCGGATTGTGTATCAACATCGACTTGGCGGTAAACCAAAATGAGGTCATGGGTCGCAGGGTCAACAGTGGCGTATGGGTTTGTGTAATGGTTTTCACTGTTGAAACTGTGGACAGCAGCACCTTTAAGGTCACTGATGGTTGACTGGCCGTTGGAATCAAAATGGAATGCATAAGTGTTGAACGGAACCACATGACCATCATCATCTAAGCCGTCGTGACTGATGAAAACATAGCCGCCGCCTATGCCGTCGGGAATTATGTTGTGGATATATACTATGTCGAAAAGTTGTGATTCCATAAGTTGAACAGGAGCTGTTGCAACTGTGCCGTCAACTTTGTAGCTTGCCACATGGATTTCATTGTTTAGAGCCTGAGCTGTTGATTGTTTTGGGCTTAACTTTTTGTAAACCACAAAAACAGTTCCATCAGGGCCGGGCATCATGAGACCATTCTGGCAAGCACTTTCATCGTCAGAGATTGTAACAGCAGGATTGAGAGTGCCGTCGGCGTTGATGTAACGCAAATATGCATTCATTAAGTCGTGTGCCAAGACCCAAACGCCGCCATCGGTACCGGCTTGGAGTTCCACTCTTAGGCAGCCATAGCTTTCTTCGGGGAACTCGAAGACCGAAATGCCTTGTTCGCCCCAAAGAGCGTTGCCGTCTTTGTCGAATCTAATGGCGATGCATTCGTCGTTGGCATTTCGGAAGCATGTCACTGCATTGTCGTCGGAAGTGACTGCCAAGGCATAGCCTGGAGACCATTTTGCAAATTGGTGGCTGCTGATGTGGATGCCGGCTTCGCCCCATTGCGGAACGCCGCTTGCATTGATGCGTTGCAGGTTGACGCTCCATTTGTTGGAGGCGGAGTCGTTCCACTGTATGTAGGTGTCGCCTGTGGCCTCGTGCGTATGCAGGTAGATTTCGCTAGCCCTGTCAGATGTAGTGGCAAACTTGGTGTTCGTTGCCGGGTCGTTGACCCATTGTGCCTGCAGTGCGCTGACTGCAAAAGCACCAATCAGAAGGAGTAATGACTTTTTCATTTTCTTATGGATTTAGTTTTGTATTGATTTTGGCTGTAAAGTTATGTTTTTTTTTGTTTTATATGAAAAAAAAGAATAGAATGGCCATATCTTGACCATCCTATTCTTATTAGTTCGCCAAGGTGATGGTTATTTAATCACAGTTTTCTTCACTGCAACATTGCCGTTAGCATCGTTTGTCCTGACGATGTAAAGGCCTTTAGTCAAGCCGTTGACGTTGATTTCGGCGGTGTTGCCGTTGGCTTTCACGGTCTTGATGCTTTGTCCAGTGATGCTGATTATTTCCACTTGGCTGAGGTCATCGGCGGAAACGACGAGGTTGTTGCCGTTTTGGAAGATGCTGGCCGTCATGGTGTTTTCGTTCTCGTTTACTGAAGCAGTAGGTCCCATGACACCGTTCATGTCGATGTTCTGACCGTAAAGGCCACCATCGCTCGAAACCCAGGCAAATATGTTCTGTCCGTTGTGGAAACCAGAGGTGTTTAGTGCAAGCATTCTGAAGCCAGGAACTGAACATATCTGTTTGTACCAAGTCTGGTTGGCATCCATGTCGTAACCATAAGCCTCAAAAGTATAAGAATTAATCAAAGTGGCTTTCTGATACGAAATCATGAAACCAGTGCCATCGGGATAGGCATCAATGGTTGGATAGCTTAAATCCAAATCTCCTTCGTTATCAGCGATGAGCTTGCCTTCACCCCACAGCACTTCGCCTGTCGTAGTGATGCGGTTTGCGTAAATTCTTGATTCGGATTGTGTATCAACATCGACTTGGCGGTAAACCAAAATGAGGTCATGGGTCGCAGGGTCAACTGTGGCGTATGGGTCTGTGTAATGGTTTTCACTGTCGAAACTGTGGACAGCAACGCCTTTAAGGTTGCTGATGGTTGACTGGCCGTTGGAATCAAAATGGAACACATAGGTGTTGATAGGAACCACAAAACCGTCGTCATTGAAGCCGTCATGACTGATGAAAACATAGCCGCCGCCTATGCCGTCGGGAATTATGTTGTGGATATATTCTCTGTCGAAAAGTTGTGATTCCATAAGTTGAACTGGAGCTGTTGCAACTGTGCCGTCAATTTTGTAACTTGCCACCCATATTTCATTGTCTATAGTCTGGGTTGCTGATTGTTTTGGGCTTAACTTTTTGTAAACCACAAAAACAGTTCCATCAGGGCCGGGCATCATGAGACCATTCTGGTAAGCACTTTCTTCGTCAGAGATAGTAACGGTGGGATTGAGAGCACCGTCGGCATTGATGTAACGCAGATATGCATTCATTAAGTCGTGTGCCAAGACCCAAACGCCGCCATCGGTACCGGCTTGGAGTTCCACTCTTAGGCAGCCATAGCTTTCTTCGGGGAACTCGATGACCGAAATGCCTTGTTCGCCCCAAAGAGCGTTGCCGTCTTTGTCGAATCTAATGGCAATGCATTCGTCGTTGGCATTTCGGAAGCATGTCACTGCATTGTCGTCGGAAGTGGCTGCCAAGGCATAGCCTGGAGACCATGTTTCAAACTCGTGGCTGCCGATGTGAATGCCTTCTTCGCCCCATTGCGGAACGCCGCTTGCATTGATGCGTTGCAGGTTGACGCTCCATTCGTTGGTGGCGGAGTCGCTCCATTGGATGTAGGTGTCGCCTGTGGCCTCGTGCGTACGCAGGTAGATTTCGCTAGCCCTGTCAGATGTAGTGGCAAACTTGGTGTTCGTTGCCGGGTCGTTGACCCATTGTGCCTGCAGTGCGCTGACTGCAAAAGCACCAATCAGAAAGAGTAATGACTTTTTCATTTTCTTATGGATTTAGTTTTGTATTGATTTAGACTGCAAAGATATGCTTTTTTTGTGGTTGAAGCGTTAAACTCCGTCAAAAAAGTCATATTTTGATTGCCGTTTTATTTGATTATGGTTTTCTTCACTGCAACATTGCCGTTTGCATCGTTTGTCCTGACGATGTAAAGGCCTTTGGTCAAGCCGTTGACGTTGATTTTGGGAGTGTTGCCGTTGGCGAGTGGCAACAAGAATAGCAGTTCTTTCCCTTTTGTTGAAAAATCTATACTTAGCGACAAATTGCGAAAGCGAGAAAATAATCCGTATCTTTGTGCAGCAAATAAAGGATTTTTCAAAAATGAAAAGAATGTTACTTTTATTGGTCTTGCCTCTTTTTCTGGCAGGCTGCTTTGATAAAAGCCCCAATAAGAATTCTTATGCTTCCAAAACAGGGGTTGAGAATGAAAATAATCCAACTGAAAAGGCAAGGTCTGGCTTCGCTGGCACTATTGCCTTCCTCTCGGTCAACGACATGCATTCCGCAATTGACATGATGCCTCGATTGGCCTATGTTGCTGATAGTTTGCACAGTATTTATCCTGATTTGATATTGCTTTCGGCTGGAGACTACCGAACGGGAAATCCAGTCAACGACCATTATCAGCCTACATCATACCCTATGATTGACCTTATGAATGCTGTTGGTTTTGACGCCACTGCCTTAGGCAATCACGAATTTGACGCAGGCATCGCTTCTCTCGAGCAGAACATAAAAGATGCAGACTTCGATTTTCTGTGTGCCAATATTCGTTTCGACAACGAAGAAGACAATGGCATAAATCCATATAAGATAATCAGACGGGGTGATTGCTCTATTGCTGTGGTGAGTGAGGTGCAGATAGGCAAGAGCGGTTTTCCTTCGGCACATCCAGACAATTTCAATGGTATTGGCTTTGTCGATGGCATTGAAGATGCCGGAAATTACAAAAGCCTTGCCGAGACAAACAATATAGTGGTGCTTTTGTCGCATCTTGGCTTTGAGGACGATATTAAAGTGGCCGACAAATGGCCTTTTTACGATGTCATAATGGGAGGTCATACACATACACTTGTTGAAAAACCATTCCAACGCAATGGGGTCTTGGTCACACAAGCTGGTTCGAAACTTAATTATGCCACCTTGGTTCTTGTGAATATGTCAGAAGGAAAAGTGTGTGACAAATCGGCTGTGACCATATCGCTTAAGAAAGGCAAATATGACACAAAGATAAAAAATATGGTTGATGGATACAACCGTAATTCAGCCTTGAATGACGTCATAGCGTATGTTGTCTCAGAACTCACCGAAAAAGAGGAGATTGGCAGTTTCATGGCCGATGCATTGCGTGCGGAAACAGGCGTCGATTTTGCGTTCCAACATCCTGGAGGAGTGCGTTCATCTTCAATAAGAAAAGGCAATCTCACATTGAAGGACGTATATTCCATAGACCCTTTTGAAAACGATGTCGTTGTTTACAGGATGACAGGCGCCCAGATAAAAAGGTTCATCATGGAGTCATACAAGCGAAACGGACGAAACCCTTCTTTTGTCTCGGGAATGACTTACGAGATGACTTTGGCGGGTGATGGATATCCCAAGTCTGTGTATATCACTGCCGATGGCGAAAACTTCTCGACCAAAAGAGAGTATAGGGTGGCGATGAACAGCTATATGGCCACAACAGTCAGGTTTGATGCTGTTGACGATGGTGAGAGCCAGTTTGTCACTACCGATGCTATGCTTATTGATTATGCAAAAAAACAAAAACAGATTGACTATTGCGGCGTGAGAAGGGTGAGCCTTAATAGATAACTTATTGCAATGCCGCATTGCCAACAAAATTTTATGAGATGAACTATTTGTCAGTAAACGGACTTTCAAAATCGTATGGCATCAAGACATTGTTTTCTGATGTTACATTTGGTATTGAAAAAGGTGATAAGACAGCCATTATAGCTGCTAACGGTAGTGGAAAAACCACATTGCTGAAGATAATAATGGGGTGCGAGTCGCCTGATACTGGTAGTGTGGTGTTTGCAAACGACATAAAAATAGGCTATCTGGAACAGTTGCCTGTGTATGACCCTGACATGACCATAGCCGATGTGATGTTGACGGCCAAAACAGAACTTGCCCGTATTGTGACTGATTATGAGAAAGCAGCGATAAGTCATGGCAAGTCGGAAGACAATGCCACAAAAAAACAACTTGAGGAAGCAATAGCGGCAATGGACGCTGCCGACGCCTGGTCGTATGAGCAACGCTTGACACAACTCCTGTCGCAATTTGAACTCGACAACTTGTCGTCGAAGACTGGTGAACTCTCGGGTGGGCAACTGAAACGACTTGCCATAGCACTTACCTTGCTTGACGATCCTGACATATTAATTCTCGATGAGCCAACAAACCATCTTGACGTTGAAATGGTGGAGTGGCTGGAGAAATATCTTGCCCAGTCAAATATCACCCTTTTGATGGTAACACACGACCGCTATTTTCTTGACAATGTGTGCAACAAGATTTTTGAGCTGTACCAAGGCACGATGTACACACACAACGGCAACTTCGATTATTATGTTCAGAAAAGCCGTGAAAGGGAAGAAGTTAAACGTGCAACAGCCGAGAAAGCAGAACAGCAACTGAAGCGCGAGCTGGAGTGGATAAGAAGCACTCCGCAGGCTCGTACTGGCAAGTCTAAAAGTAGGATAGACGCTTTTTACGACTTGAAGGAAAAAGCCAAAATCCAGCATGATCACACTACCATGCAGTTTGGCATAAGCATGCAGCGCTTGGGTGGAAAAATTCTTGAGATGCATGGCGTGAACAAGTCACTTTCGGGTTGTTGTTTGCTTAATGACTTTGAATACGTCTTCAAACGCGGCGAAAGGATTGGACTGGTAGGAAAAAACGGGGTAGGGAAGTCCACATTTCTCAACTTGTTGACAGGTAAAACACAACCCGACACTGGTGAAATAATAACTGGCGAGACGGTTACTTTTGGCTATTATAAACAGGAGGGAATTTCTTTCGATGAGAACAAAACCGTTTTGGAAACCATAACAGATATAGCAGAGGTAGTTCCTTTCGGCAAGGACAAGATATATACCGCTGCACAACTATTGGCTCATTTTTTGTTCCCTTATAAGATGCACCGACAGCCCGTATCGCTTTTAAGTGGTGGCGAGAAACGCCGACTATATCTGCTAACGGTGATAGTGTCGAACCCTAATTTCCTGATACTTGATGAACCTACCAATGATTTGGATTTGCTTACATTGCAGAAGCTGGAGGATTTCCTTCAGGGTTACAAAGGGTGTCTGTTAGTGGTCTCACATGACCGTCATTTCCTTGACGAAGTTGTTGACCAGTTGTTCGTGTTTCGTGGCAATGGTGTAGTTAAAGGATTTATGGGCAATTATTCTCAATACCATAATTATATCGCAGAAAAAGAACGCCATGAACATAGGGAAACAGCCCAACAGAAAAAAGAGGAAAAGCCACAACCAAAACAACGCGAGAAGAAAAAACGTAGCTATAAGGAACAGCGCGAGTATGTACAACTTAAGATTGACTTGGAACAGCTTGAGATTGAGAAGAAAGACGTGGTCGATGCGATGAACAACGAATCAGACTATGTCAAGATGCAAGAGCTGGCCACCCGTTTGAAAAATGTCAACACTTTGATAGACGAGAAAGAACTAAGATGGTTGGAACTTGATGAGATTGAGGCTGGCAATTGAAGTTTTCTCAAGCAAGCAGGTTGGTCAATTCTATAAACTCGTTTACCGACAGTTGTTCAGGGCGCTTGTCGAAAACAGGGTTGTTAATAGTTTTTTCGTTGAGCAAGGAACGCAATGAGTTGCGCATTGTCTTTCTGCGCTGCCCAAAGGCTTGTTTCACTATCTTGCGGAAAAGGGCTTCGTCACATTCAAGTTGTTTCACACTGTTGCGCCGCATCTTAATGACTGCCGATTTCACCTTTGGCGGCGGATTGAACACGTTTTCGTGAACGGTAAACAGGTAGTCGATGTCATACCAGGCTTGAAGCAGTACGCTTAATATGCCGTAATCCTTGTTGCCTTCTTTGGAGGCCATGCGCTCAGCCATCTCTTTTTGTACCATCCCCACAACCTCGATTACGTTGTCCTTGTAGTCAAGCACGTGAAAGAATATTTGGCTGCTTATATTGTAAGGGAAATTGCCTATGACTGCTATGTTGTTTGCGCCGAAAGTGCTTAGGTCGCTTTTTAAAAAATCAGAGTGAATGAGTCTGTCACCTAACATTGGATAGTTTTTTGTAAGGTAGTCAACCGACTCGGTGTCTATTTCGATTATGTGAAGTTTGTTGAGGTATAACGGAACCAAAAACTGTGTTAGAGCACCTGTACCAGCACCGACTTCAATAATTGACCTTATGTCTGGTGACAATTGGTCAACAATCTTTTTTGAGATGTTGTCGTCGGTGAGGAAATGCTGTCCAAGTCTTTTTTTTGCTTTAACGGGATTCATTCGGTGTTTTGTTTTGGATGTTTCTGTATGATCGTTTTGCTTCGGTGGTGTATATGCTTGTTGGGTATTCTATTATTATGGTTTCATATAGTGATTTGGCTTTTTCTATGTCATTTTTTTTCACGGCCATGGATGCGTTGCTCATTATGGCGTCGTCGGCTATATAGCTGTTTGGGAAAAGGGTGTATATGTCATCGTACAGCTTTACGGCTTGTTCAATATTGTTTTGTTGGTTGAGTATTTCGGCTTTCTTAAACATGGCATGAGGCTTGCTCACGTTGTTGCCATTTTCTATTATCGAGTCGAGAGTTGCAATTGCAGAAATGTTGTCATGGCGGTAAATGTCGAAATCGGCTCGTGCGATACGTCTCAGTTCGTTGCCTGTGGTGTCGGCTTCGAGGTTGTCTTTTATTACTAGCGATAGGCTCATGGCATCGTTGGCAATTAGCTTCGAGGTGGCTGCCTTGAGTATTTTCAATTGTGATTCAGCCCAAGCAAACTCGCCTATAAAATACCGAAGTTGTGCATTCCTGAATCGTGCTTCGTGCCCGACAGGTTCCTCTTTCATGCTCTTGTCCACTTGACTGTAAAGCAAGGTGGCCTCCCACACGTCGTTCTTGGCAAGTTTAATGTCGGCCAGGAGCATTTTAATAATGGCTATGTCATTGCGACTTAAATCGTAGTTGTCCAATGTGTTTTGTAGCAATTTCTCTGCTTCAGACGGATTGTTGGAGTGGTATGCTTGTATCGATGCCAAGGTGTTTACCAGTAGCGGATGTAAATAGGCGGGCAAGGCGTTAAGCGCTGCTTGAATTTCATTGGCCAGATTGTCGTAGTTCGCTTTCTTACCGTGCTCTGATTCGAGTTTGTGATATTTTGCATTAAGATAGCCTACTATGGCCTCGTTATAAAAAACGTTGTTCTCCTTTTTTTCGGCTATGTATTTGTATCCTCTTTCGGCTGTCGCGTATTGCCGGTTGTTGCTTGTTATGTTGGCTAAGTCGATTATTTTGTTTTCATAGTCGCCCAATCGCTTGTCGAGGCTTATGCATTGGTCTAAAGCCAGTTCGTAGTCTTGTTCCTGTAGCGAAAGCCATACCAACATCTCGGCACTTGTGTTGTCTTTTGGGTTTTTCTGTTGCCGTCTTAGTAGAGTCTTGCGGAAAAGGTCGGAGACATCGCCGCGTGTGTCGTTCAATAGTATGACTTGAATACGGCTTTTTATGTTTTCAAATTGTTCCGGCGACAATTCGATATATTTTAGGTAATAGTCAAAACATTGTTCATAATTGCCTGTGTTTTGGTATGCATTGGCGAGTTCGGGGTAGTAGTTGTAACTATCGACTTGTTGGCTTGAGGCTTTTTCCAATATTTTAATGCTCTGGTCATATTGGTTTCGCATCCATAGTGCCGAAGAAATTGAAAGAATGGCATTTTTGTTCGGAGGCAGGTTTTTGACTATTTCGTTGACCACCTTGTCAGCATCGCTTTTTTTGTTGTTGATGGTGTAAGCATAAACGAGGTCGGCTATGGGACGCCAGGCTGTTTTGTTTTTTTTTGTATAGTCTTTTAGCACCTTCTCGGCTTTGCCGTATTCGCCAATACGGATCATACAGTCAACATATTGGTTCAAATAGTGTTGCTGATTGTGTTTCTTGAATAATTTGTAATAAAGTTCGCCAGCCTCGGCATTGTTTTGCTCGTTGTATCTGGTGTTGGCCAAACGGTATTCTATTTCGCGTTCTGTATTGCTTGGGTTCCCCTTTTGTGCCGTTAATGATACAGAAAACATGACAATAACGAAGAAGAATGTCAGTCTTTTCATGCCTTGCTTATGTATGAATTATACTTTATGGCAGAGCCAAGAGAAAGACATGTTGTTTCATCTTTTCAACTCCTTCTCTGCTTTTCTCAGTTCTTGTTCCATTTTCTTGAACCTGTCGCTGAAGTACTTTATCTGCTCGTGAATGGTGTCGGCCACAAGAACTTCGTCCTCATAGTAAATGGCGGCCAACGAGTCGTTTATGTAATGGCTTTCAATATCGGAGCTAAGGCTCGACAGTTGCTTTTTCGAATAGTTTATTTTTTCCTTGATAATAGGGTAAATGTCGTCAAACTGTGCCAAATAGCCATTGGCATAACTGAGCGAAGTGAAGTATTTTTCAATCTCATTCTTTTGTGTGTTGACCAACATAGAGTCGCACACTCTAAACAGATGGCTTAGAGAAGGGTAGTTTGAATCCTTCAGGTTCTGTAGTGTTGTCAGATCCTTGTCGAGCTGTTTTGTCGTTAGGCTTATGTTCTCGTTGATGGTGTTGGCCTTCTTTGTGCGGCAACTGCCAAGACATAACGCCAATATCAGCGCTGTTGTGAATATTGCTATTTTATGAAATGATGTCAAAGCCTGTGTGTTTTTGTAATGCTTTTGGTATTGTTATTCCTTGTTCAGTTTGGTGATTTTCCAATAGAGCGGCAACTATTCTTGGCAGAGCCAATGCACTGCCGTTTAGGGTGTGTACAAGTTGCATTGCGCCGTTTTTGTCCTTGAATCTCAATTTGAGTCTGTTGGCTTGGAATGTCTCAAAGTTGGATACGGAACTCACCTCTAACCACATTTTTTGAGCGGCTGACCATACCTCAAAGTCGTATGTCATTGCCGATGTGAAACTCATGTCGCCACCGCAAAGGCGAAGAATCCTGAAAGGCAGTTCAAGTTTGCGCAAAAGTCCTGCAACATGGGCTTTCATGGCTTCAAGACGGTCGTATGAAGTCTCTGGGTTCGAAATCTCAACTATCTCTACCTTGTCGAATTGGTGCAAACGGTTAAGGCCACGCACGTTTTTGCCGTATGAGCCGGCCTCGCGGCGGAAGCAGTTTGAATAGCCAACGGTCTTTATCGGCAGGTCTTGCTCTTTGACTATGGTGTCACGGAACATATTGGTGAGAGGCACTTCGGCGGTAGGTATGAGGTAGAACTTGTCCAATGGCACTGCATACATTTGGGCTTCCTTGTCAGGCAGTTGTCCTGTGGCGTATGCCGAAGCCTCGTTGACTACGACTGGTGGCTGGACTTCGTTGTAGCCGTCTGCTGTAGCTTCGTCAAGGAAGAAGTTTATCAACGCACGCTGCAGTTTGGCGCCTTTGCCTTTATAGAATGGGAACCCGGCTCCAGTCACTTTTGCGCCTAAGTCAAAGTCGGCAAGACCGTATTTTGCTATCAGTTCCCAGTGTGGCAGCGCGTTTTCTGGCAAGTTTGGCATGTCACCTTCTTGGTGAACGTTAATATTGTCGGCTGCCGATGTCCCGCGTGGCACCAGAAGGTTGGGCGTGTTTGGAATTTCTACCAACTTGAGCTGCATCGCTTCTTTGGCGGCCTCTGCCTTTGCAGTTAGCTCTTTGGCCTTTTCCTTGAGTTCGTTGTTGCGGGCCTTTAGGTCGTTGGCTTCATTGGCCTTGCCTTGCTTGTAAAGGTCGCCTACTATGCGTGCATTGGCGTTGAACTCGGCAAGTGCCGCATCGCTTTCAAGTTGACAAGCACGGCGCTCGTCGTCAAGTCTTAATATTTCGTCGATAAGTTCAAAATTCTTGAAGTTTTTGATAGAGAGACGCTCTATAACCTCGTCTTTGTGTTCTCTGATATATGATACTACTAACATAGTGTTTTAAATTTTCGCAAATTTACGTTTTTTTTCTTTTTTGTGATGAAAAAAGAAGAGAATGTTTTTTGATGTTAGGCTGTTGCGGTGAAACTTCAGCCCAGACTCATTCTTTGTCGGAAGGTCTTGTTGCCTTGTAAACGGCCTCAGGCTCTGCGGCAAGAGGTGTTTCTTCGTTGTTGCCGACGGCATAGAGCATAGGTTTGCGCTTCGGGCGGTGCATGGCGAGGAAATTGTCGTTGAGCAGCATCTCGACCTGAAGCATGGTTCTCTCTATTGTCTTTGGCTGCAGTTGGCATTCCCATACCACGATGAGCTGCCAGCCGTTGTCGTGCAGAATCTGGTAGTTGCGTTGGTCGCGCTCTTGGTTTCTTTTGATTTTGTTGACCCAAAACTCACGGTTTGACTGCGGAATCTTGCAACAACTCGAACTCTCAACCCCAGAATCTAAACCTTCAATTTCCAACTTACAACTATCACCTCCAAACTCTATATGGTGTCCGTGCCAGAAGCATCCGTTCACGAATATTGCTGTTCGATACCTCCGCATCACAATATCTGGTTTTCCTGGGACGCTTTTTGCGTTTAGTCGATAGCGGTAGCCGTGTTTCCATAGCCATTGCCTGACAATAATCTCGGGTTTTGTGTCACGACTGCGTATGCGCGACATGCAGTAATGTCGTTGCTCGGGAGTCATTTTGTCGGTCATAGTGTTACCAGATATAAGGAATAACTTTGTATTTTACTCGTTGCTCATATTCGCTGTAGCCATCCAGACCTTGTTCCAAAACGGCTTCTTCATTGCTGATGCGCTTGGCAATGATGGGTATGTAGAGTAGCATGATGCCGAAGGATATTGGTGAGGCCAGCACCAAGGGCATCATCAGGAAGAGGGTGGTGATAGCCATATACATCGGGTGGCGGACGATTCCATAAAGACCAGTATCAATCACTTTTTGATGCTCTTGTACCTCGATAGTTCGTGAAAGGTAGGTGTTTTCGCGCAGCACCTCGGCATAAAGCATATAACACACCAAGAATAGGCCAGCGGCAACCCACACAACCCAATTCGGAAGTATGCACCATTGGAAGCGCCAATTGAGACTTGCCACAATGAAGGCGGCAATGAATAGCAAGCCACTAAGTGCCACGACAGTCTTTTGCTCTTTCTCTTGTTCTTTGGCATTCAACCTTTTTTGCAATAGCTCAGGATTTATGACCATCATAACTAGCCCAACGACGAACATAGGTACAAACAGAATGCCCATCAGCAGCCACCCCTGCCAATAACGAAACGAGCCTGCGGGTAAAAATATGAGTAAGCAAAGTAAAAGTGCTCCAAAAAAGAATTTCGTTAAAGATTGAAAAAGAAGGTCGGATTTCATAATGTTGCTCTTTGGGTGCAAAATTACAAATTATTGCTGTCCGCTAAAACAAAAAAACAGGCGAAAATCCGTTCGCGATGCCAGTAAATAGGCGTTGCGGATGTTTTCTCATAAAAGTAATCCCCTTGGTCAAACAAAGAGAGCTGAGGCTGCGGATTTTCCTGTTATCCCAGCAGTTTGGCCCGGTCTTTTTCCGGTTCTTTCCTCGAACTTGGCGTAGTCGATGTAGGCCCTGTCGATGGCAAGGATGTCATCCTGCACGTAATCGGCTGTCCGATAAAATGTGTACCTTTGTTCGTCCTTATCAGGTTTTGTGGTAAAAAACAAAGGTAACGAAAAAGGCTGAATTCCTTCCTTGGAGTTCAGCCATGTTTTTTTTTTTGACCGCTTCAAAAACTTTTAGCGGACAACAATAATAAAGGTGGGTTCTATAAATTCAACGAAATAAAATACAAATGATATGACTAATTTAAAATATCTTTTCCTCGCTTTTGACCGCTTTTCGGCATCTTGCTGTTAATCAATCGGTTGTATAGCCCGCTATGCGCCCTCATTCTGCGCAGCAATCTGCTCGGAAACCGACTCAAAATCACTGGAAATTAATTTATAGAACCCACCTAAATAATATGTAAAAATGATTATCCGTAAGTAAGTGACGAGTTGTACGTGCGGTGCTCGAAGTTCGGTTTGTAGTTTATTGACGCAACAACCAGTCTGTCGAAGGTCTTATCGCCAAAGTACATCCTATTGAACTTATAGCAGAATTCGTCCAAA
>JAZLGA010000050.1:0-43894 GCA_045616045.1 Bacteroidales bacterium
CGTAGCCATGTCGTTCTGTGAGCCAAGGAGTTGTTATCAGGTCTTGTCTTCCTAAGACCGCTTGGCCTCCGACTTCTATGATGGATATCGTCCTGATACTCACAAATTCAAGATTGTTGTTATCGAGGCAAGCGTTTATGCAGCCCGCACCGATGTTGACTTCAGCGACTACAACGCAGTCGCAAAGGCATTCAACATAACAACTGAGAAAGAAGTCGAACTTATCAAATGAAATGGTATTTATTTGTGATGATGAAAGAGCCAGCCTTGAGGCTGGCTCAATTTTTTTATGGGGTGCAAGAAAAACTCCGTCATTTGCAACTATTTTTGGGCTGGTAGTGGCTATTTTGACGAAATAGTTGTAACTTTGCACCCAAATTGATGAAAAATGCTTAGCGAACAGGAACAAATTAGACGCAACTCGCTTGCCGAGTTATACAAATTAGGCATCAACCCATATCCACAGGCTGCCTATCCAGTTGATGTTACGACAGAAGAAATCATTAATGGCTTTGACGAAAATGACACCGAAAAATTCCAGTCGGTGAGCATAGCAGGACGTATCATGAGCCGTCGTATAATGGGAGCTGCATCGTTTTGTGAGTTGCAGGATGCCCATGGTAGGATACAGTTGTACATAAAGCGAGACGAGATATGCCCGGAAGAGGATAAAACCCTATATAACACTGTGTTCAAAAGACTGCTCGACATAGGCGATTTTGTCGGAGTGAAGGGCTTTGCATTCCGTACACAGATGGGCGAGATCTCAATCCATGTAAAGGAATTGACTGTGTTAAGCAAGTCACTGCGTCCCTTGCCTATAGTTAAAGAGAAGGATGGAGTGGTGTACGATGCGTTCACCGACCCCGAGATGCGCTACCGTATGAGGTATGTTGACCTTGTTGTTAATGATAAGGTTAAGAATATATTCATAGCCCGTACCAAAATAATCAACTCGATGCGTGACTTCTTCAACGAAAACGGCTATCTTGAAGTTGAGACACCTATTCTTCAATCCATACCTGGAGGCGCTTCGGCACGTCCATTCATAACACATCACAATGCATTGGATATACCGATGTATATGCGTATTGCTAATGAGTTGTACCTGAAACGTCTTATTGTGGGAGGTTTTGACGGTGTCTATGAGTTCTCGCGCAACTTCCGCAATGAGGGCATGGACCGCACACATAATCCTGAGTTTACTTGCATGGAGATATATGTTGCATATAAGGACTATATCTGGATGATGGATTTTGTTGAGAAAATGCTTTTCCGCATTGTCACTGAGGTGTTTGGCACTGATACAGTCAAGGTTGGCGACAATGAGATATGTTTCAGAGGACCATTCAAACGCATCACCATGATTGACTCCATCAAAGAGAAGACAGGTATTGACATTACTGGCATGGATGAGGCACAATTGCGGGACGTTTGCAAAAAACTCGATGTTGAGATTGACGAAACAATGGGTAAGGGCAAACTGATTGACGAAATCTTTGGCGCCAAATGCGAGGGTACATATATCCAACCAACTTTCATCACCGACTATCCAGTTGAGATGTCTCCATTGTGCAAACGCCATCGTGATAACCCCGAACTTACCGAACGTTTTGAACTTATGGTAAACGGAAAAGAACTGGCTAATGCCTATACCGAGTTGAATGACCCGATTGACCAGCGCTCGCGTTTTGAAGAACAGATGAAACTCTCGGAACGTGGCGATGATGAAGCCATGTTCATTGACCAAGACTTCCTTCGCGCAATGGAATATGGTATGCCTCCTACATCTGGCATGGGTATAGGCATCGACCGCCTTGTCATGTTGATGACAGGTCAGACTGCAATCCAAGAAGTGTTGTTCTTCCCGACCATGCGTCCTGAAAAAGTACAGAAGACAGCCACTAAAGAAGACTTTATGGAGGCCGGAGTGCCTGAGGTTTGGGCAGAAGTGTTGCTGCAAAATGGCTACAATACCGTCGAGGCGATGAAGGAGGAAAAAGCAACAGCCTTGCGCGAGAAACTTAACGGCATCCGAAAAAAGAAAAAGATGGACGTGCCCGCTCTGCAACTTGAAGAAGTTGAATTGTGGCTTAAGGAATAACATAACAAAAGTAAAACATCTCTGACCGAATGGTTGGAGGTGTTTTTTATATGACAAATGTTTGCAATGCGATACTTTTTCTTGACTTGCATAATGCTATTGGGACTTTCCCATGCAAATTCCCAAAATGAGGATTTCGCCATAGACAGTCTTGAAAAAGCTGTGTCGGCCCAGGAAGGGGAGATGAAAGTGAAAACCATGTTGGCTCTTTCCGGGAAACTTAAGTCCATCTCTCTTGACAAGTGCATTCTTAAGGCGGAGCAGGCTGAAATTGAAGCTCAAAAGACGGGCAACAGCAAACTCGTCGCACTAGCTAACTTGGAACTATCCAAGGTGTATATTGATTGTTATGACTTTGATCTTGCAGAGTCTTGTTTGCGCAAGGCATTGGCTAATATGGAAGACTGCAGTGATGCGGAAAAATGTTCTGTTTATGTTAATTTGGCAAACATTATCCTCAAGACAGGAGACTCCGATTCAGCCGCATTTTATTATGTAAAGTTACGTGATTTGGCTCAGGCAACAAATGACTTGAACCAATATGCCAATGCAATAAATAAGTTGGCGATAATAAGCCGTAATAAAGGCAATCAAGAAGAAGCAATGAAAGGCTTCAAAGAAGCCGTGGGCGTTTACATCCAGACAGGAGATAGCTTGTCAGCTGCACGTTCCTTGAGCAATATTGCCATGCTTCATTCTGCAAATCATCAATATGAAGAAGCTTTGTCGATATTGAATGAGCTGGCTCTGCTTTTTGAAAAAAAAGGAGATTATTCGGATCTTTCGATGACCTACAGCAATATTGGTATGATAAAATCACGCTATGCCGACAACATCGACACAGCCATTGTGATTATGGAAAAGGCTAGACATTTTGCCGATTTGGTCGGAGATAGCCTAATGATGGTTGACATATTGCTAAACGAAGGTGACATGTATCTTATGTGTAACAACACTGACAGAGCTTTTGTGAATTTCGAGGAAGCACGCCAATTGGCATCAAGACTCTCATTTGAAGAAGGCTTGACAGCCACTTATGTGCGTTTTGCGGAAGCAAATTACCTTGTTGGAGAATATGATAAGTCAAAAGAGTATATTATGGCTTGCATGGAGATAGAGGCGAAAAACGGCACCTATTTATACACACCATTATTGAAACCTTATCTCATTATGGATTATGCCCATCTTGGCGAATATGACAGCCTTGAGTCGGAGCTGGCTCGTAGAGAGGCAGATAATAATAAGTTGAGAGCGGAAAAACTACAATTTGAACAGAAGGCTATAGATGTATTGGCAATCAGGGAAGCAAAAGAAATGTCCGATGCTAAGGTAACCAAACTGCAATACGTTGTTGCCGGTCTTGCAACATTATTGATAGTTTTGGTTCTTTATACCCTTTTCTTGGGTCGTCCTAAAAAAGAAAAATAAAAATTGTTGGACAAAGTGTATTAATTTTAAAATAAATAATTACCTTTGCCATGCTTTAAAAACAGAACTCAAAAATTCAACCAATTATGATAGAGAAAATAACATCATCACAACAAGCAATGGACCTCGAAGCTAAGTACGGGGCTCACAACTATCACCCATTGCCGGTGGTTCTTGCAAAAGGAAAAGGTGCAAAAGTATGGGACGTTGAGGGAAAAGAGTATTATGACTTCCTCTCGGCTTATTCGGCTGTCAACCAAGGGCACTGCCACCCTAAAATCATCAAGGCCATGACCGACCAGGCTGAGCGTTTGACCCTCAGCTCACGTGCTTTCTACAATGATGCTCTTGGCGTGTGGGAAAAATATGTGACCGAATATTTCGGATACGACAAAGTTCTTCCAATGAACTCTGGAGCTGAAGCTGACGAGACTGGTCTTAAGCTTGCACGCCGTTGGGGTGTCGTGAAAAAAGGCATTCCGAACGACAAGGTGAAAATAGTATGCTGCGAAGGTAATTTCCATGGCCGCACCATCACCATCATCACAATGAGTAACGACCCCGAATCGTATGCCAACTATGGACCTATGACTCCTGGTTTCATTCGTATTCCTTATAACGACCCCGATGCTCTTGAGAAAGTTCTTGAGAAAGACGGTAAAGAGATAGCCGGTTTCTTGCTTGAGCCTATCCAAGGCGAAGCTGGCGTTTATGTCCCAGATGAAGGATATCTGAAGAAATGCTATGATATATGCAAGAAGCACAATGTTCTCTTTATGGCCGATGAGGTGCAATGTGGCATTGCCCGTACAGGCAAGATGCTTGCATGCGATCACGAAGGCGTGCGTCCTGACATTCTTATTTTAGGTAAAGCCCTTGGTGGTGGCGTAGTTCCTGTAAGCTGCGTACTCGCTGATGACGACATCATGCTTAACATTAAACCTGGAGAACATGGCTCGACATTCGGTGGCAACCCTATCGCAGCCCGCGTTAGTATTGCCGCTCTTGAGGTAATAAAGGAAGAACACCTTATGGAAAACGCAGAACGCCTTGGAAAGATATTCCGTGACGAGATGAGCACTTTCAAGAGCCCTATGATAGAGAAAGTGCGTGGAAAAGGTTTGCTAAATGCCATCATAATCAAACCTCGCAATGGTAAAGAGGCTTGGGACGTATGTCTCAAGATGCGCGACCTTGGTGTTTTGGCAAAACCCACACACCAACATATCATTCGTTTTGCTCCTCCTTTGGTTATTACCGAAGCTGAACTTATGGATGCCATAGGCCGCATAAAGGAAGCTATCAGGTCGTTTGAATGATTTTCATCACGATGATAACTAAGAAAGCCCGATCCAATGTCGGGCTTCCTTGTTTGTTTGTGTTTTGCTATATTGGTTAGTAGTTGGTGCCGTCGATGAAATTGTGTGAACCTATGCCGAAGGTGATGTTTTGCTTGTTCAGCGAACGAACATAACAACCGCCCTTGACTGCAGGAATCCAACGGGTTGTCTCTATAAGACGTATTGCCTCGTTGTCACAACCGCCACCAACATGCTTTGTGATCTCTATGTTTGAGACGTTGCCGTCGGTTTCAACAATAAAAGACAATTCTACAGTCCCTGTTATTTCCCGTTGTTTTGCTTCAATAGGGTATTTCAGGTTTTTTGAAAGATATGTCACCATGGAGCTTCCGTCTTCAAAGAAAGGATAAGCCCATTCGTCGGCTTGGTGATTGTCGATGATACGAAAACTTGTGTCAGAATCAAGTGTGAGGGGAAGAAGCACTTTTTTTTTCATGCTTCGCCTATAACTCTTTGCATTGTAAACAATCTCGTATTGATGCTTTGAACCAACTGGTTTCCCATCAATTTGGGCAGGCACCCATTCGATTCTTTTGACTATGTCGATGGCGTTTGCCGAAGCAAGAGAACTGAATGTTTCGGAAATGCTGAATTGTGATGCTTTCCCGTTTTGGTCAACGAAAAATTCAACAACAACCTTGCCACTTTTGTTGTCGTTTAGGTCTTGTTCGGGGTAAACGATACTTCTGCTTGCAAAATTGCGTGTCAGTGCCTTGCCGGAAATGGGTTCTGGTTCGGTGTTCTGAGCTGTTGCTGACAACGTTGATAGCAAAAGGAACAAGGTCGATATTTTTACAATACGTCGTTTCATATTATTGCATTACAGAGCAAATTACTTTGCCGTTTTCGCATTTCATGACTCGAGACGGGTATTTTTGCATAAGGGTGTAATTGTGTGTGGCCATGACTACCGATTTCCCGTTGCTGCTTATTTTGCGCAATAGCCTAACAATGTCGATTGTAGTGTCAGGGTCAAGGTTCCCGGTTGGCTCGTCAGCAAGTATGATGTCGGGGTCGTTGAGCAGCGCACGTGCAATGGCTACACTTTGCTGTTCGCCTCCAGAAAGTTGGTGAGGCATGTTCTTGCGAAAAGTGGTGCTTAACCCCACTTTCTCGAGTGTCTCGTCAATGCGTTTGTCAATTGCTTGGTTGTTGTCCCAGCCTGTGGCACGCAACACAAACTTGAGGTTGTTTTCTATGCTGCGGTCATAAAGAAGTTGGAAATCTTGAAACACAATGCCTATCTTGCGGCGTAGCATGGGTATGTCACGGCGGTGCAGACTGGTTAGGTCAAAACCGACCATCAAGGCAGTGCCGCCTTGAGCAGGCAACTCACCGTAAAGTGTTTTGAGAAGCGAAGATTTGCCGCTTCCTGTTTTGCCAATAAGATAAACAAATTCTCCCTTGTCGATGGTGATGTTCACATCGCTTAGTACAACATTGTTTTTTTGTGCTATGCTGGTGTTTTCCAGGAAGATAATGTGTTGGTTGTCCATAGTGTAAAAATGTTTGTTTTGTGTGTCAGATTTCAGAAAGTCAGTAGTGTTTAGCTGTCAAAATATGCCATTTTTTATGTTCAAATGATTTGGCTATCATGCTATTAGGCAAAACCTAATGGGATTGTTGGATTTTTCGGCTGCTTTGTTGTAGTTTTTGTGTTCTGTTGTCATGCTGTTCTTGCATACTTCCAGCCAAGTGTTTGATGCCAGAGACAGTTCGGATGCTTTCGGTTCGGGATGGCTCGATGTGCTGATATGAAAATCGCTTTTGTTGGTGTTTTGGCTCTTATTAGTTTTGTTTGGTCTTTTTCTGGTGACGATGTGATTTTGAAAAAGCACTTCAAAAAAGTCATTTTTGCTGTTATGGCTTCTTTGAAGTGCTTTGTTTGTTTGATGATGTTACTTTTTAAGTGGAGAAGGTGTGTGATATTCGCGTTCTGCGAGTTCCTTGTCAATCATCATCATTCCGCCAATGTGTCCGTCGGCCATTTTGAATTTGCGTACAAGGTCGAGTGCGTTTTCTTCTTCTTCAACTTGTTCGTCAATGAACCAGGCGAGGAAGTTTTGAGCTGCGCGGTCTTTATCGTTGTCAGCTATGTCGCAAAGGTTGTTTATCATTGCTGTCACTTTCTTTTCGTGGGCGAGGGTGTCTTCAAATGCGGCCACGATGCTTTTCCATTCAGTTTGTACTTTTGCTATTGGGGCGAGTTTGACGCGTTCGTCTTGTGAGTGGAGGTAATTGATCATAATGGCGGCATGAGCTTGTTCCTCAAAGAATTGGATTTTGAACCAGTTTGCAACGCCTTTGAAACCTTTTGCGTAGGCGTCTTGCGACATGCTCAGATAAAGGTAGGCTGACCACATCTCAGCATTGATTTGATCGTTGATTGCTTTTGCTAAATTCTTGCTAATCATAATTTTGTGTTTTAATTATTTGTTTCCGAAATAACGATTGTACAGGCCTTCAAAGCCTTTTCCGTGGCGTGCCTCGTCTTTTGCCATCTCGTGAACGGTGTCATGAATGGCGTCAAGGTTGCGTTCTTTTGCAATGCGTGCTATGCGCATCTTGTCTTCGCAAGCACCTGCTTCGGCAAGCATGCGTTTGTGGAGGTTGGTCTTGGTGTCCCAAACAACTTCGCCAAGCAATTCGGCAAATTTCGCACAATGCTCGGCTTCCTCAAAAGCGTAACGCTTGAAAGCCTCGGCTATCTCAGGATAGCCTTCGCGGTCGGCTTGACGGCTCATGGCAAGATACATGCCAACTTCAGTTGCTTCACCCATATAGTGGGCGTTGAGGTCTTTTATCATGTCGTCGCCAGTGCCTTTGGCTATGCCAATGACATGCTCGGTGACAAAATTCAATGATGCACTTTCGTCAACAACATTCCATTTTACAATCTGTTTGCATTGTGGACAGCGCTCTGGCGCCTCTGTGCCTTCATGAACATACCCACAGATGGGGCAGATGAACTTCTTTTTCATAATTGTGTTTAGGTTAGTTTTTTATTGCTATTTTATAGATATAATCCATTGTTTTTTTTACTAACTGCAAATATACAGTTTTTATTGATTGAATCAACGAAAATGTTCTTTTTTGTAATATTCATAAATGTGTTTTTCTCAAAAAATGTTTTTTTGGTTTGTCGAAAAGTGTTATTGCTGTTTTTTTTGACAAATAGTCTTTTTCATACTGTCAGACTATCTGCTTGTGGTGTAATACTATTTTTGTGCCAATATGACAAAAAAAGGTCGTGTATTGTAGGAAAATGTTTATATTTGCACGAAATTTCGATTTGTAGCGCATTATGCTTAATAGACATTTTTTACGAATAAAGGTGATGCAGCAAGTCTATGCATGCCTTCAATCAGGAAATGCTGATCTGATTGCTGCCCAACGTAACCTATTGGAAAATATAGAGTTGCTGTACGAACTTTTTATAAGGCAATTGTCGTTCTGTGTGGAAATACGAAACTTTGCCGAGAATCGCATCGAAGAGAACAAGAAGAAGAATTTCCCAACAGAGGAAGACCTTAATCCAAACATGAGGTTTGTTAACAACAAGGTTTTGTGTGCGTTGAATGAGAATTTCGACCTTGCACATATAGATGAGAAATATAAGATCAATTGGGCGGATTATCCAGATGACATTTTTCGCTCGTTTTATAGGAAACTTCGCGAAACAGAAGAGTATAAGGCCTATATGGACGCGCCAAAAGAGCCTTCGTTTGAGCAAGACAAGGCCTTGATAATGTCGATGATAGACAGGTATATGCCTGACGATGATGTGCTGATTGACTTCTTTTCGGACATAAAACCACTTTTTGAGGACAATTATCAGGTATGTGTTGCCCTATTGTGGAACTTCTTCAACGCCATGCCGTCATCGTTCAATGAACACACAAGAATGCCAGCCATGTATGACAATTTTGATGCTGATGAGCTGGACAAGGACTTTTCTGTAAAATTGCTCAAAAAATCGCTTAACGAATATGATGAAAATGTAGAACTTATTGCCAAAAACATATCAAATTGGGATATAAACCGCGTAGCCTTGATGGATAAGATACTTATAAGTATGGCCGTGACAGAACTTTGTGACTTCCCGACCATACCTGTAAAGGTTAGCATAAATGAATATATTGAGGTGTCAAAACTATATAGTACGCCCGACAGTTGGCGTTTTATTAACGGCTTGCTTGACAAACTTACGGAAATACTAAAGGAAGATGGGCGCATCAACAAGGCCGGACGAGGCCTTTTGTGACAAAAAATAATATGATGAAGCGACTGACATTCACTGTTCTGGCTGTTTTAATTACAGTCGTATGCTTTGCACAACAAAATGTTGGCACTTACGCTTTTGCCAACGCAAACAGTTTTGCTCGTGTTGCCGCATTGGGTGGCACTTCGCTTCCGCTTTATGACAATGACTTGCAGATAGGCCTTTACAATCCTTCTGTCATAACACCCGACATGCACAACCGTCTTGGCATCTCGTATGTTGACTATTTCTCAGACATCAACTTGGCAACAGTTCAATATAGCCGCACTTTCGACAAAGCGGGTAGTTTCCTTGCTACTGTTGAATATCATAATTACGGCAAGTTTCTCGAAACATCCGAGAGCGGGATGGAAGGAAACCGCTTCTCGTGCAACGATTTCGTCATAACAACTGGCTGGGGAAGACAACTAGGCAACAAATGGAGCATAGGAGCCAACCTGAAGTTTATGGGACTGCAATACGAGTCGTACCATGCAGGAGCATTAGCAGTTGACGTGGCAGGCTCTTTCCATTCCGAAAATGGTTGGGTGGTCTCGTTGACAGCTCGCAACATAGGGATGCAGTTGTACAACAACTTTGATACGAGATTCTCGCCTGTGCCTTTCAAACTTGAACTTGGTGCGTCAAAACGTTTGGCCCACCTTCCGCTTACCATAATAGTTGTCTATGACGACATACAGAAATGGAACAAGGTGTATGATGATCCTCTGCATCTCAACGACAAATACAACGAAACCACCGGGCAATTGGAAGAGGAAAAGAAAGGCGTGAAGTTCATCAAAAATCTCATGTCCCATTTTGTAATAGGCGGAGAAATCAATATTGGCAAGCATTTTGCGTTGCGAGGAGCGTTCAACTATGGCCAGCGTCGTTTGATGAATGCCCCAGAGACCCGTTCTTTGGTCGGCTTTTCGGTAGGAGCTTCGCTTAAAATAAAGATGATAGAGATAAGTTATTCCCGATCGCGCATGTCGATGACAAATTCGCCCAACTATTTCACTATAGGGTTGAACCTGAACGAAATGAGGAAGAAATAAAAATGTATCTTCACAAACTCAAATTAGCCAACTTTAAGAATTGTGCCAGTGCCGACATTGTTTTTGGAGACAAGGTCAATTGCTTTGTTGGCCGCAACGGAGCCGGAAAAACCAATATATTAGATGCAATATATTGCCTCTCCTTTTGCAAGAGTTTCTTTACATCCATAGACAAACTGAATATACGTCATGGAGAGGATTTCTTTAGCATACATGGTGTCTATTCGGGTGAAGGCAAGGAAAATGAACTCGTTTCGTGTGTACAAAAGCGTGAGGCTAAAAAATCATTCAAGTTCAACAAGAAAGAATACAGCCGTCTTTCTGACCATATAGGCAAATATCCTCTTGTTATGGTGTCACCTTATGACCGCGACCTTATAAACGAGAGCGGCGAAATGCGGCGCAAGTTTATGGATAGCGTGATCTCACAGTTCGACCCTGTTTATCTGTTGGCTCTTCAACGCTACACAAGAGCCTTGCAACAACGCAACACTCTTGTCAAACATTTCGCACAAACTAACACCTTTAATAAAGAATTGCTTGCCGTTTGGGACGACCACCTTATTGTAAATGCCAACGACATATACGACAAGCGCAAGAAATTCGTAGAGGAATTCCAACCTGTTTTTCAGGAAAACTATGCACTTATTTCGGGCAGCGAAGAGAAGGTCAAACTCAACTATTTGTCAAGGCTTGATGAGAAACCAATGAGGCTGCTGCTTGACGAAAACCGCCAACAGGACCTCGCATTGGGCTATACCACCGTAGGCGTGCATAAAGACGACATCGAAATGCTTTTGGACGGACATGCCGTGAAACGCTATGGCTCTCAGGGACAGCAAAAATCGTTTGTGGTAGCCATAAGACTGGCACAATTCAACCATATATACAATATGTTGAACGTCAAGCCTATTATTCTTTTTGACGATATCTTTGACAAACTCGATGACGAAAGGGTGAGAAAGATAGTGAACCTTGTTGGAAACGATTCGTTTGGGCAAGTGTTCATTACTGACACAAGCAAGGAGCGTATAAACAGCCTTTTTGACGGTGACTCTGTGAAACACAAGATATTCATTGTTGACAAAGGCGTTGTGGGAGAGGTAGAGTAGATTCTCGGACGATAAAAATGTTTTTTTTTTTTTTTTTTGAACGGCAAAAGCATTATGAGAAACGAGACACACACTGTGGGAGAACTTGTTACGGCTTACATTAAAGCCGTAAAAGGTGCCGATTTTCTCGATTCCAGAAGGATTGTTGATTCTTGGGGACTTATAGTAGGTGAAACCATCGCCCAACATACCTTGGATATCGCTTATTCAAACAACAGGCTCTTCATACGGGTCGATTCGGATGCGTTGCGAAACGAATTGAGCTATTCACGCTCGTCATTGATGCGTTCATTGAATGCCATAGTTGGTCGTGAATTAGTGAAGAATATTGTTTTTAATTGATAATCAAGTTTTTATAATTTTTTAGAGGAGTTGTGATAATGCAAAACTCTATAATTCTCTGTTTTTTTGGATTATATGGCTTGTTTTTGAAGAAAAACTTGTAGTTTTAACAAGAAAATCATTAAATTTGCAGTCGAAAAATTTTAGGATTAATTATAAAATAGAAAAACTAATACTATGTTAAGTCAAGACGTAAAAATCGGATCAGCAATCCGAATGGATGGTAAAATTTATTTTTGCATTGATTTCCAGCATGTCAAGCCGGGTAAGGGCAATACTATTATGCGTATAAAACTAAAAGACGTTATGAGTGGTAACGTTCTTGAAAAACGCTTTGACATTGGAGTGAAACTAGAAGACGTTCGTGTTGAACACCGTGCCTACCAATACCTCTACAAGGAAGGTGAAGACTATGTCTTTATGCATACCGAGACATACGAACAAATACCCATCATGGGCGATAGTATTACAGGTTTGCGTTTTATGAAGGAAAACGATATCGTTGACGTTGTCGTTGATGCCTCAACAGAGACAATACTTTATGCAGAAATGCCCGTTAAGACAGTCCTTCGCATCGAATACACAGAGCCGGGTGAAAAAGGCAATACTGCCACCAACGCCATGAAAGAGGCCAAACTTGAAACCGGTGCAACAATAAAGGTGCCGCTCTTCATCAACAATGATGACCTTGTCAGGGTTGACACTCGTAGCGGTGAATACTGCGAACGCGTAAAGGCATGATTAAAGAGTACTTTTTTATGTTCATAATATTTTGGTTTTTAAGCACGGCTTTATGTCGTGCTTTTTAATTTTGCCTGATGTGCTTAGACCAAAAAGATTTATATTTGCACTTACAAGTACGAAATCAACACAACAAAAATCCAATTTGGGCTTATATACATTATTTATATGAAAATACCAGAGACAAAATTAAGCGACATAGCATTGCTGATAGGAGCCAGATATGTAGGGCCTGGCGACTTTCCTGTTACCGGGCTTAACGAGATACACCGTGTAGAGAAGGGTGACATCACTTTCGTTGATCATCCAAAATATTATGCAAAAGCACTGGGGTCGAAAGCCACAACAGTGCTGATAAACAAGGAGGTTGACTGCCCACAAGGCAAGGCATTGCTAATACATGACGATCCTCTTGACGCTTTTTTGCAGATAATGCAGCGTTTCCGCCCGGAGGAACATTCCGACAAACCAATTAGCGATAGCGCAGCAATAGGCGAAGGAACGCACCTTTTTCCAAATGTTTTCGTGGGAAACCATGTGATGATAGGCAAGAATTGCGTTATACATCCTAATGTGACTATTTATGACCATTGTGTGATAGGCGACAATGTCATAATACATTCCGGTAGCGTCATAGGTGCGGATGGATACTATTTTCAACGCCGTACTGATGGCTACAAGAAGTTTCGATCGTTTGGACGCGTTGTCCTTGAAGACGATGTTGAAATAGGCGCTTTGTGCTCGATTGATAAGGGCGTGACCTCAGACACTACGATATGTAAGGGTACAAAACTGGATAACCATTGCCAAGTGGGCCACGACAGTTATATAGGCCGCAATTGTCTCATAGGAAGCCATGCCGCCATTGCAGGTGTTACACGCATAGAGGATGATGTTATCTTGTGGGGACGTGTGTGTGTGAACAAAGACCTTGTCATAGGTGAGGGTACCGTAGTGCTTGCCACATCGGCTGTTGACAAGTCGATAGAGCCAGGCAAGGCTGTGTTTGGCACTCCTGCACAAGATGTGAAGAAACAATGGCGCGAACAAGCTGCATTGCGACAACTTCCTGACTTTTTCAAGGAATATTATGCCAAAGACAAGTGATCTGTTGTATGTTCTGGACATTCTCAGAGTATGTAAATTGTTGAATATTGAATTTAAAAGTTTGTTACCATGCGTAAACTATTGGTGCTTTTTCTTCTTTTGAACACGCTTTTCGCTATAGGCCAGACCAAAACATATCAGTTTGCCGATAGGGAAGGCCAGAAGCTGTATCTTGACTTTTATACTCCCGACGAGGTGAACGACAGCACAATATGTGTGATGTTCATTTTTGGTGGAGGGTTTGTGAATGGAGCCAGAAACGAGGACTATATAGTTGATTATTGCACTCAATTGAGGGAAAAAGGGTTTCTTGTCGCCTCAATCGATTATCGTTTGGGTCTTAAAGGAGTTAAAGGCCTAAGCCCATCTCATTACAAACCTTTGGCTAAGGCCGTTGATATGGCAGCTGAAGATGCTATTTCTGCATTGTCATATTTGTTGAACCATTCCCTTGATTTGAAAATAAACAAGGACAAAATAGTGCTTGTCGGCTCAAGCGCAGGCGCAATAACCGCATTGCAAACTGACTATGCCTTGTGCAATGGCTTCCTTAACAGCTCTGAATTGCCATCCGATTTCAGGATTGCGGGCGTGGTGTCCTATTCTGGTGCCATTTTCTCTAACATGGGCAAGGTGAAATATCGCCTGCACGAACCCGCACCAACCTTGTTCCTGCATGGCACGGAAGACCATCTTGTCCCATATAAGCAACTGAGATTCTTTAAGATAGGCTTATTTGGAAGTTCAAAGCTGGCCAAGATTTTCAAAGAACTGGAACTGCCTTACCGCATACAACGCTATAAAGGCTATGGACACTCTGTGGCAGTGGGATTCTCGCTTACTATAGACGAACTGGAATGGTTTTGCAAACATTATGTGATAAACAAGGAGAAGCTACAAATTGATTACACCTATTATGATATGAAGGCAGAATATGACAAGTTAGACAAGATAAAGGCTTCGGATATGTATTGATGTTGTCTGTTGACCCATTTTAGACTTGAAGATTATTCTGTTGTGAGAATCTTTACGCCTTTTTCTTTTTGTTTTGCTATAATGTGATTGAAATATGTCAATAGATGGAATAGGGTGTAATAATATGTTGATAATCAGTTTTTTATATTATTAGTTCCTTTGGATAGCAGAGAAAGTGCTTTACAACAGGTTGTGACAGTACCGATATGTTGAGTTGGTCGGAGGCCTCGCTGATGTCGCGTATTGTGCCATCTTTGTAAACTATGTTGATCGCCGACTTGTCTGGACGATATGCATGGTTTGAAGATGTTCCGTGTAGGAGGAAGAAATCAGCTTCGGTTGGTGTCAAGTTGTATTGTTGGCATATTTTGTTGAGCAAACTGTCAATATAATCCTGCCCGAAAGGCTCTTGTTGCATTTCAATTTTGAATAGTTGTCTGTTTATTAGCCTTTTGGACAGTTCAGAAAGAACAAAATCCTTGTCATAGCACCATGTTTTAACTGCCGCCATAATGTCGTAATCGTCAAGAAGACAGAATTGTCGAAGGATGGTGTCGTTGTCGAATTTTGTTGTGACGTTCTGGTTTTTAAGGAAGAATGACAGGGCAGGAGTTGCTGGTAAATCTCGTTCTTGGCTTATTTCACGTGCTCGTCTCAATATGCTCATTAATGTTTTCTCGGCACTGAGTACCGTCTTGTGCATGTAAACTTGCCAATACATTATGCGGCGCGACACAATGAAACTCTCAACAGAATAAATGCCTTTGGCCTCGATGGCGAGTTCGTTGCCAACAATCTCGAGCATTTCGAGAAGCCTTTCTGCATTGATGCTGCCCTCTGCAACGCCAGTGAAGAAACTGTCGCGTTTCAGGTAGTCTATGCGGTCCACGTCAAGTTGGCCGGAGATGAGTTTAGACAAAAACTGTTTTGGATATTTGTTTGTGAATATTTCTATGGCTTTGTCAAGTGCGCCATTGTGTATCTTGTTGAAAGTCTGCATTATAAGCAGAGAGATGTCTTCGTGCGCCAAATCGCTGACGATTGACTTTTCAAGAGTGTGCGAGAAAGGGCCGTGCCCACTATCGTGAAGTAGTATGGCCAATGATGCGGCTTCGAGTTCTTCATCGCTAATCTCATGTCCTTTGTTGCGCAGCAACTGAATTGCACGACGCATAAGGTGCATGGCACCGAGACTGTGGGCAAAGCGAGTGTGGTTGGCTCCCGGATAGACCATGTTTGTCATGCTCACTTGCTTTATGCGACGCAAGCGTTGAAAATAAGGGTGTTCTATAATGTCGAAATGCAACTCGTTTGGAATGCTGACAAATCCGAAAATGGGGTCGTTGAAGATTTTCAATTTGCTATTCTTGCCGCTCATCATGTCATTTTTTTTGTCGTACAAAGTTACCATTTTTTTGTATTCCATACATATAAAAAGGAGAGAGGCAGCATATGCCCTTATTGGCTTATAAATTGCCATCAGACGCACTTTGTTTTTCAACCATACAAAAGGTTGCGATAGGGGAGAAAACCTCTTATTTGCAATATTCACAAATGTAAAACAGGTTGTAATACCGAATTTACATAGTTAAAACAAACATAATGTAAGTATTTATAAAACAGTAATATATAAAATACATTATACTTGTAAACATAAAACTATTCTTGTAATATTTATTGAGATGAATATATTTTTGTATGATACAAATAAAATCAAGTGTAATACACACAAAGCCAATATTATAAAGTGTTTTAATTAAATAAAAAAATGAATGTTTCGGTGTTTTTGACACTTATTTGTATGTTAATACATATTTTAAATTAAATGATGTATAATCAATAAATTAAATTATGTTATTTAAACAATAATTCCAATCAGTTTTGTATTATTGTGATGTTTACAAAAATAAATGATATAAAAATTATTTTTGTAAGAAATAAATGTGTATTTTTGTGAATTCCTATTGTGTAAAAAACGGGATTTTTGGGATACATGTAAGCATTATGAATTCAGAAATATGAAAGAAAGAATTGAACATATCATTAGGTCGAAGAATATGACTGCTGCAGAATTTGCCGAAAAATTGGGCATACAGGCTTCCGGCTTGTCTCACATTTTGTCGGCACGCAACAACCCTAGTTTGGATTTTGTGCTTAAACTCAAGAATGCTTTTCCTGAGTATAATTTTGACTGGCTTCTTCTTGGAGTCGGTCCTATGACTAGTTATGAGCAACCTGTGCAGCCTGTAACGCCTCGACTAGATGGAGGCGCACCTTCTTCTCAACTTGTCGATGTTGTTCCTGAACAGTTTTCGCTCGAGTTTGATGGGTCGAAAATAAATGGAGAGCCGGAAGAAGCACTTGAAATAAAAAAAGGAGCCAATAATGACCCCGTTAAGTTGCTGATGATATATTCTGACGGCACTTTTGAGGTGCTTACACATCGAGGCAAGTGACCTTGTTTCCCTAAGTTAGTTTTTTCACTTTATGTTCAATAAGCGTTGTGTTTGCAGCGACAGACGCCACCCCTTGTTGTCCAATACGGCCTTTACGCATTCGGTGATGTTGGAGTCGTTCTTCTCTTTGTCGTTTGTGTAGCATGGCTGCAGATAGCGGTTCTTGGTCTTGATGTGGTCGTATTCTGTCAAGTCTTGTCCTACGTAAACCACTTTAAGTTCGTCGCATTCGGTAACAATGCAGGGTTTGGAGTTGCCTCCTTTGAATCTTGTTTTTGGAGACAAGGTGACCCAGTCTATGTTTGAGGGGATCGGATTTGTGCCGTTGGTCTCGATTGCGATAGGCTTGCCTGATGCCTTTTTTATGTGCGCCACAAAGTCGTTGTCGATGAAAAGCGAAGGCTCTCCTCCTGTCAGCACTATGATTTGCGCAAGTGGGTGTTGTTTTATTTTGTCTGTAATGTCGTTGAGGGTCATCATTTTGCCCGAGTCGTGCTTAGTGTCGCAGAAAGAGCATTGCAGGTTGCATCCGCTGAAGCGGACAAACACCGCTGGAGTTCCGGTGTTGAACCCCTCGCCTTGCAGCGAATAGAATATCTCATTTATTTTGTACATATTGTTTGTATATGCGCAACCTTGCGCTGTTCAAATTCATTTCATTGCCTCAAAACCTTTCTTCAAGTCTTCTTTTGTGATTGTGGTCAGCATTTCGGTTGTTGGCTCGTCAATCTTGCTGATGCGTTTGGCTTGGTTTTGGATTGACTTCTCAAACACGTTGCGGGCATAGCGCCCGTTGCCGAAATTGCGGCCCTTGTGCGCCACTACACATTCGAATTGTTCTGCAAGGTGTTGCTTTGTGTCTTCGTCAATGGTATATTGGTTTTTGTTGACATGCAATATGAAAATCTTGGCGAGTTCGTTGGCGGTGTAGTCTGGGAAGTTGATGTAGCGGTTGAAACGCAACTGTAAACCTGGATTCGAGTTGATGAATCTGTCCATCTCATCGTTATATCCTGCCACTATCACCACAAGTTTGTCACGGTCGCCCTCCATGCATTTTAGGAGTGTTGATACGGTCTCGTGCCCATAGTCTCTGCCGCTTTTCTTTGGTATAAGTGTATAGGCTTCGTCTATGAATAGGATTCCGTAAAGTGCCGAGTCTATGATGGCGTTGGTCTTGATGGCTGTTTCTCCCAAATATTCGCCTACCAGTCCTGAACGGTCTGTCTCTATGGTATGCCCTTTTTTCAAGATTCCCAAGTCCTTGTAAATGCGTGCCATGATGCGTGCCACTGTTGTTTTTCCTGTGCCTTGACTGCCTGTGAAAACGAGGTGATACGACATTTTGGCACTTTCAGACCTTGTTTTTCGCGTAATTTCTGAACTTTTATGAAGTCAGCAAGGTCGTGAACTTCACGTTTGACCTTTTCCAGCCCTATAAGTTCGTCAAGTTCCTTGTAGGGGTCTTCCTCTTTGGTGCTTGATGTGTCCGTTGTCGTATTTGTGATGTCGTTTTTGGTTGTTTTCTTTTCGTGATTGTCGCTTTTGCCTGAATCTTCGTCTGAACCTATAAAGTAGGTGAATGATGTCATGGCAATGAAGAATATTACCACTGCAACGATTATTATCGTGATGTGTCTGCTTGAGAAATTCATTTTTTTGTTGTTTTGATTATGATCGCAAATATAGTGTAAGGCACCATATATGCTGCGATGTCAAGGAAATCGTATGTTCCAGGTATTATTCCAGCAGCTTGCGTCAGTTCCGACAGGATGCCTATGATAGGTATGATTGATGCGGCTATGAGTCTTGTGTTGTCTCGTCCTCTACGAAATATTGTGTCGGTCACAAGTATGTATGCCGTTGCCCAAAGGGCATCTGGCAGGTTGTAAATTACCCATTCGGGCAGGCTGATGTTTATGGATTGGCGCCATTTGCTTATTGTTTCGCCTAAGCCAATAATGTCGAAAACGCGAAACATCATCAGTTTTTCGGTGCGGAATGTCATATAGACAAGTCCCCAAAAAAGCAAAGATACAAGTGCAAAGGCATATTGTATGGTGTCTTTTTTTGTGTTTTGGGTTGTTTGTGTCAAGGAGGTTTTTTGTTATTGCGTGATAATGTGTTTTAGTCAAAGTTCTGTGGTGCGTCGTCTTTTATGTACGAGGCTTTGTTGTCTCTCGACTCCCATACGTCGGCGCGGTAGCAGTTGGGCACGGTGTCGACAATCCATTTTGCCATGTTTTCGGCTGTCGGGTTGAAGTCGAGGACTTCGTTAAGGTTGGTGTGGTCAATCTTGCCGTGAATAAGTCTTTTTATCTCGGTGAAGTCGCACACCATGCCGTTGTTGTCAAGTTTTTCGGTTCGGCAATAGACGTTTATCTTCCAATTGTGACCGTGAAGGTTCTCGCACTTGCTCTCATAGTCAAGATAGAGTTGGTGGCAAGAAGATATTTCCAGTGTTTTTCTTACGTAGTACATCTGTTGGTAATGATTATGTATTTGTGCTTGTTGTGTTGTTCCTCAATTATTCTTCATATTCGGTTGTGTCCAAGATTCCTGCGTCTCTGAGTGCTTCGCGTCGTTCGTGGCATGTGCCGCATTTCCCGCAGTGTTTTTCGTTGCCCTTATAGCATGAATATGTCTCGCTATAGTCAATTCCTAATCGTTTCCCGTGCATTGCAATTTCTTTTTTGCTTATGTTGGTGTAGGGTGCAAAAACGGTGACATTTTCGTATGTTCCTGTCGTCATTGCTTCTGACATGGCTTTGACGAAGTCGGGGCGGCAGTCGGGGTATGTGGTGTGGTCGCCTGAATGGTTCGCAATCATGACGCGTTTCAGGCCGTTGCTTTCGGCGATGCCACATGCTATTGAGAGCATGATGCCGTTGCGGAAGGGCACCACTGTCGATTTCATGTTCTCGTAGTTGTAGTTGCCTTCGGGTATGTCGTCAGCGGTCATCAGCAAGGCACTCTTGAAATAACGGTGCATAAATTCGAGTGGAACGACTATGTGTTTTATGCCAAGTCGTTGGCAATGTGTGATGGCGCAGATGCGTTCACGGCCATTCTGTGTCGAGCCATAGTCGAATGTGATGGCCAAGGCAATCTCGTCTTGGTACTCGTATAGCATTGTGGTCGAGTCCATGCCTCCAGAAATGATGATGGCAGCGTCTTTCATGGTGTGTGATTTGTTTTATTTGTTTGGGAAACTTGCAAGCAGGCGCTGTTTCACAATGTCTTGGTGGCTTGTGTCTCCATGGTTGGCGAAAGGTTTGATGGAAATGCCGCCACGTGGGTTGAAAATGCCTATAACTTCTATGTAACGCGGCTTCATCAAGTTGACGAGGTCGTTCATTATGATGTTGATGCAGTCTTCATGGAAGTCGCCGTGGTTGCGGAAACTGAATAGGTATAGTTTGAGGCTTTTGCTTTCCACCATCAGTTTGTTGGGAATGTAGTTTATGATGATATGGCCAAAATCGGGTTGGCCGGTCTTTGGACATAGTGAAGTAAATTCGGGGCAGTCAAAGGTGACTATGTAGTCATGGTCGGCGTGTTTGTTTTCGAACACCTCAAGGAAATCAGGGTTGTAGTCGTAATCGTAGTGGGTGTTCTGGTTCCCCAAAAGTCCGAGTTTGTCCAATTCTTTCTTGTTTCTATGCATAATTGTGATATGTTTATTTTTTATGATGCTGGTAGACGCAAAATTTTGCGCACAAATTTATGTCAAACAGAAACCTCTCCTTTTATGGCCGGCCACGGGTCGTAGTTCTCGAGGGTGAAGTCGCAGTAGTCGAAGGCGAATATGTCTTTCACGTCGGGGTTGAGTCTCATTGTAGGCAAGGGTTTCGGGCAACGCGAGAGTTGTGTCTTGACCTGTTCTATGAGGTTGTTGTAGATATGCACGTCGCCGAAGGTGTGGACAAAGTCGCCTGGTTGCAGGTGGCACACTTGTGCCATCATCATTGTCAGCAGTGCGTACGATGCAATGTTGAATGGCACTCCAAGGAAGACGTCGGCGCTGCGCTGGTAGAGCTGGCACGACAGTTTGCCGTTTGCCACATAAAACTGGAAGAAGGCGTGACATGGTGGGAGAGCGGCTTTGCCGTTGGCTACGTTGGCTGCGAAGTCTTTCTCGTGTTCGTCGGGAAGTACGCTTGGGTTCCATGCAGTCACTATGTGCCGGCGGCTGTCGGGGTTGGTCTTGATGCTCTCAACGACTTGTCTTATCTGGTCAATGCCTTCGTTGTTCCAGTTGCGCCATTGTGCGCCGTAAACGGGACCCAGGTCGCCGTTGGCGTCGGCCCACTCGTCCCAAATGCTGACATTGTGGTTTTTTAGGTAATGTATGTTGGTGTCGCCCTTTAAGAGCCACAAAAGTTCGTATATTATAGATTTTAGGTGAACCTTTTTTGTGGTCACCAATGGGAACCCACGTTGCAGGTCGAAACGCATTTGGTATCCGAAAACACTGATTGTGCCTGTTCCAGTGCGGTCACCCTTGGGAACGCCTTTGTCCAATATATGCTGCAAAAGGTCTAAGTATTGCTTCATAAGCGTATTTTTTATACCATAGGGCAAAGATAAGGAGTTTTGTATAAATAGGCCACTTGTTTGCAAAAAAAACTTATCTTTGCACCATGAATACAACAAGTGTAACCAACCGCGAAATATGGCGTATTGCAACCCCGATAATGCTGGGAAACCTTGCCCAGACCATCATCACATTTACTGATACTGCTTTTCTCGGACATTTGGGAACTGTCAAACTAAGTGCGTCGATGATGGCGGGTCTGTTCTATTTTGTGTTCACAACGCTTGCCATGGGCTTTGCTGTTGGTATTCAGATATTTATCGCCCGCCGTTATGGCGAGGGTGACTTCAAACAGATTGGTGTTTTGTTCCAACATGGTGCTTTATTCGTGTTCTTGTTGGGTCTGTTGCTCTTTGTGTCTTTGTATCTCAGCAGTGAGGCTTTGCTGCCTTTCCTGATACAGTCGGAAAATATAAGGGCAGAGGCGTACAAATATCTGAACTACAGACAATTTGGAATACTGTTTGTAGTGTTCAACTTCTTGTTCCGCTCGTTTTATGTTGGAATCTCCAACACAAAGGTAATCACCTATTCTACCATAATAATGGCTGTTGTCAATGTGTTTATGGATTATGGTCTTATATTTGGTCATTTCGGCTTGCCCTCAATGGAGATAGGTGGTGCCGCTCTTGCTTCCCTCTTGGCGGAGGCATCGGCGTTCTGTTTCTTCTGGATATACACATACATCACTGTGCCGCACGAGAAGTATGGCATGTTCCGCTGGCATAAGATACAGCCCCGCTTGATGGGTAACATCCTTAAAGTGGCTTTTCCGAGCATGTTGCAAAGGCTGCTCTCGTTCGGTGTGTGGTTTGTCTTCTTCGTGCTTATTGAGAAGATGGGCGAGATGGCCATTGGCGTGTCGTCGGTGGTGCGTAGCACATATATGATTCTCATTATTCCTGGCTTTGCTTTCTCTGTCACTGCCAATACGCTCACCAGCCGCATCATTGGCGAGGGCAAGAGCGACGAGATGTCGGCAATGCTCCGTAAGGTGGCCCTTAATGGACTTCTGTCGGCGGTGGTGCTGGCAGCTGTCACTGCTGCCATACCCCAGTTCGTGTTGCGTATCTATACTGACGATATGACGCTTGTCAGTGCGGCTTTGCCGTCAGTTTATGTAATTTGTTTGGCAACATTGTTGCTCTCGGTCGCAATGGTCTATTTCGAGGCTATCTCCGGGACAGGAAACACCACTACAGCAATGGTTTTGGAGTTTTGCGTTTTGATTGTATATGTCACATATATATGGTATATGACCAACCATTCCAGCATAGCAGGAGTGTGGACGGCCGAATGCCTGTACAATCTGATAATGGGTTTGATCTCTTATGTTTACATTAAAAAAGCCAATTGGCTGCGAAAACATATTTGACAATATTTTTATGAAGACGTAAACTTTTAGCCTTGGGTCAATGAGTCAAGGGAAGACCTCTATTTTCATTATACGACCTGTGCTGTCGTAAATAGTATATTTATTTGAAAATCAAGATGGTATTAATATTCCAACCTTATGTTGTCGCACCAGAATATATTACCTGGCTTTCCAGTGAAAGGTTTTTGGCAGCCTGCTGAAATCTGGATGATGACATGTGTTGGTGCGAGGTTGCCATTCCATCCGATTTCTTCTATATACACCATTTTGCCATTCTTGTTGTGCGACCTGAAACGTTCTTTCCATAATGTTTCCCATGTCTTGAAATCACTGTCATGGCTGATGTCACCATAACGTATGGGGACACGGTGGTCGATTTGCCATCCGTTGGTGCTTTGGGAGATGTGCTCGCTTGCTGTGCCGACCCTATAGGCATATATATGTCCGTCTTCTTCCCAACGGTGTTGTAGTATGAGAACTATTTGCCCTTCGTCATGACCTTCTACTTCTTTTATTTTTTTGACAGCATTGGCCAAAATGATGCCTCCTCCTGGTTGGATATAAGCTTTGAAGTCGAGGATTAGTGCTTTGGGCCTCTTGGTGAAGGGCATCCCCATGTCAATTGCCGAGGTCGGGTTTGAGCCGTGTTGCAATCCAACAGGGTCGATAAGTTTGCCGAGATACAGACTGCCTGTGGCGAGTGCTTTCAGGTTGATGCCTATGGCATTGATGTCTTCAAGTCTTGTCTCCATGCGGCAACAATAACCGTCACCTCTTTTCTCTGGGCTTACAGAACATGATACCTTATGAACTCCAAGTGCCGATGCGTGGGCATTACTGCTCCCCCATGGAGAGTTGCTCTTTGGAGTAAACGGCTCGTTACTGACAATGGTGTCGGTTGGGCCTATCATATATAGGGTTTTGGTTTTGCCACCTATCAGTTTTGATTCCTTTATGTAACGTACGGTCCATTGCTCAAAATCACCATAAGGAATAAGCTCGGTGTTGTTCTGAGCCCTTAGCGATAACATGAAAAGTAGGAACAATACGATTAGAACAGGTATTCGTTTCATAGTTTAGTCATAAATGGTTTGTTAACCAAATGCAAAATTAACACTAATTTTTTATAGACAAGTCGTTTTTTTTGTTTTTTTTGTTTAATGCAATTAAAAAGACTTGTCTGACAGAGAAAAATGATTTTATTTGCCCAAGTCATTATCTTTTGGCAAAGAGCATAAGGGCAAGATGGCTTGAATCTTGTCTCAAGAAGAAAACATACTAAAATTGAGATGGTACAAAAAAAACAGAGTATTAAGGATTATTCTTGCAAAAAAAAAAGACACGGAGTCCAAGTGTAAGGGTTCCGTGTCTTGCGTGTGGAAGTATCTAAAATTATAACTTATCCATGTTTCTCTTTACAAATTCGCTCAAGTCTTTGCCTTTAAGCAAATTCTTTGAGAGTTGTGCAAGGTCGTATATTTGTCTTATTGTGGCCTCTTGAGCGGCTTCGTCTTTTTCCAACAATCCGGTGATGACAGGGCTGTTGGTGTTGAGCATCAGCGTGTAGCTGTCGGGCATCGAGCCGTAGAAAGACATTGGTCCTCCGCCCATCTGCTCCATTTCTTTCATACGGCGCATCCATTCATTCTGCGTCACTTCAACAGGGGTGCCTTCAGCACCTTCGTTGCTGAAGTCAACATTGAACCTCATCTTGTCAATCACCTTCTCGAAGGCGGTTTTCACTGTTTCCTTCTGCTTGTCGTCAAGTCCAGAGGCGGATTCCTTGTCATCTTTGACGATGAGTTTGTCGATTGTGTTCGAGTCAACGCGGGCAAACATTGTCTTTTCGTCCTTCTCGATCATCTTTTGCTCGTAGGCACTGATGAAATGTGCGTCAAGCATGCCGTCCATCATAAGAATGTTATAGCCTTTGGCCTGGGCGCTTTCTATGTTGGTGTATTGGTCGTCCTTGTCGGTGGCATACAGATATACGAGCTGTTTGTCTTTGTTGGTCTGGTTTTCCTTGACAAGGTTTTTGTATTCCTCTAAAGTGTAGTATTTGTCGTCGGTGTCTTTGAAGAGGAAGAACTTCTCGGCACGCTCGTAGAATTTCGGATCGCTTATCATGCCGTATTCTATGAACACACGTATGTCGTCCCAGTTCTTTTCGTAGGTCTCGCGGTCTTTCTTGAACAATTCTTCAAGTTTTTCGGCAACCTTCTTGGTGATGTAAGTGGAGATTTTTTTCACGTTGAGGTCGCTTTGCAGGAACGAACGGCTTACGTTGAGCGGTATGTCTGGCGAGTCGATCACGCCGTGCAGAAGTGAGAGGAACTCTGGCAAGATGCCTTCAACCGAGTCGGTGACAAAAACCTCGTTGCAATAGAGTTGTATCTTGTTGCGTTGGAACTCGTAGCGGTTCTTGACTTTCGGGAAATAGAGAATGCCTGTTAGGTTGAAAGGATAGTCCACATTGAGGTGGATGTGGAATAGCGGCTCTCCGAAGTTCATGGGATAGAGAACGTGGTAGAAACTGTTGTAGTCTTCGTCTTTTATGTCAGTTGGAGACTTCTTCCAAAGAGGTGCTACGTCATTGATTATCCAAGGTTTCTCAACTTCTTTGGTCTTGGGTTCCTTTTCTTCTTTTTCGCCTTCCTTGTTGGTGTCTTCAACAAGTTCTTCGATGGGCTCTTGTACTTTCTTGGTGCCGAATTGGATGGGGACGGGGAGGAACTTGCAGTATTTGTTTAGGAGTTCGCGTATGCGGCCCTCTTCAAGGAATTCTTGGGCGTCATCGCTGATGTAGAGTATTACGTCAGTACCTCTGTCGCCTTTGGGTATTTCGTTCATGGTGTACTCAGGACTGCCGTCGCATTCCCAAATGACCCCGTTGGTTCCTTCCTCTTTGCATGATTTTGAGATGAGTGACACCTTTGACGATACCATGAAGGCAGAGTAGAAGCCGAGTCCGAAATGGCCGATGATGTTTGCCGATTCAGCCTCGCTGGTTGTCTTGAATTTCTTTATGAACTCTTCTGCTCCCGAAAAGGCTATCTGGTTGATGTATTTGTCAACTTCTTCGGCACTCATGCCTATGCCCCGGTCGCGAATGGTGAGGGTTTTCTTCTGCTTGTCAACCTCGACCTTTATGGTCAAGTCCCCAAGCTCGCCTTTGAATTCACCGGATGAGGATAATGTCTTCAGTTTTTGTGTCGCGTCAACAGCGTTGCTGATAATCTCACGCAGGAAAATCTCCTGGTCCGAGTACAAGAATTTCTTGATGACAGGGAAGATGTTTTCTGTCTTTACTCCAATGTTACCTGTTTGCATATACTTTTAGTTTTAAATTCCATGTTTGTGGGCTGTTAGCCTGTCTTTGGGCATTCAGTTGTTGGCAGCCTGCCCTGAGCTTGTCGAAAGGATAGGCTGATTTTGTGACTTGCCTCGTGCCAGTGTTGGTCAAATTGTGTGCCATGAGGAATTACTGACATTTTGGCAGAAACAAACATATTTAAACAGAGTTTGCAAATAATCATTACCTTTGCAAAAAATAATGTTATGCCTGATACGGTGGAAAAGTTTATTGGCATGGTCGCAACAAAAGCTAAGGAAAACTCTTTTGTGAAGATGACCCTTGGCAAGCCTGTGCAGAAAAGTGACGAATTGCGCAACATATATATCAAACCTGTTGTTATAAAGGACAGGCATCTCTATGCTTTCACATACCATTATGTGCGTCGTGATGAGGTGAAAAATTACGATTGCCCACAAATGATTGAGAACCTGAAGGAATTGGTCCCTGTCCGTTTTTTGAATGCTGTTTTGTTTACGACAGAAGAAGACATCGCATTGTTGGTTTCGTCAAAAGGAAAGGCAAATATGCAAACTAAAAGGCTTCAGGAACAACGCGAGCGCAATCTTGATCATGACAAGCAAAAGAACCGTTTGATAAATTCTTCAAATCCATATTGGTACCATTTGGGTTTGACAACGCGCGAAGGTGAGGTGATGTCGGGAATGCAGCATAAGTTCAAACAGATTTGCAAGTATGCCGAGATTGTCGACAGCCTGATAAAGCCTATGCATTTTAATGGAACGGTACATATTGCCGACATGGGGGCAGGGAAGGGCTATCTCACTTTTGCACTACATGAACTCCTTACACAAAAAGAGGACATGAAGGTTGACATAGAGGCTGTTGAGTTGCGTCGCGATATTGTAAGTAAGGTGAATGGCATAATAGACAAATTGGGTATTTCTGACATGCGTTTTGTGGAGTCGCCTATTGCCGATTACAAACCACAAGCCATAGATGTCTTGGTGGCTCTTCATGCCTGTGATACGGCTACCGATGATGCCATTGCCATGGGGGTAAGAAATGGAGCCAAACTTGTCATCAGCGCCCCGTGTTGCCATAAGCAGATACGTAGGGAGATTGAAAAGTCTGGAAAAATGGACGACATTACACGATACGGCATCTTTTTGGAGCGTCAGGCAGCAATGATAACTGACGCCATCAGGGCTCTGGTTCTCGAATATTTTGGTTACAAGGTGCAGATTATGGAATTTATCGAGATTGAGGATACACCTAAAAATATTCTTTTGGTTGGACAAAAACACGACAAGCAAGTTGACAAGACTGCTATTGCCTTGAAAATTAACGCTTTGAAACAACAATATGGCATAGGACAGCATTACGTAGAAAAAGCCTTGAATATTAATTTTGGATTTTTTTCCATAAATTAGTACTTTGTTTCGTTTTAATTTGTAATTTCGTGACGAAATTAAATAAACAAAGTACTAAAAAATAAAGATATGCAAAACATTGATTGGTCGAATTTGACATTTGGTTATTTTCCAACGAACTATAATGTCCGTTGCTATTTCAGAAACGGTCGTTGGGGTGAGCTTGAAATAAGTTCAGAAACAACGATAAACATCCACATGGCAGCTACATGTCTCCACTATGGTCAAGAAGCTTTTGAAGGTCTGAAGGCTTTCCGAGGCAAGGATGGCAAGGTGCGTGTCTTCCGTCTTGATGAAAACGGCAAACGTCTGCAGTCGTCATGTGATGGCATTATGATGGAGAAATTCCCCATGGAAAAGTTTGAAGAAGCAATCAAGATGGTCGTAAAACTGAACGCTGATTTCATACCACCTTATGAGACAGGTGCTTCTCTTTATATTCGTCCTCTTTTGATAGGCACAGGAGCACGCGTTGGCGTGAAACCCGCTGACGAATACCTCTTCCTTGTTTTTGTAACGCCAGTAGGTCCTTATTTCAAGGGTGGTTTCATGGCCAACCCTTATGTCATCACACGCAAGTATGACCGTTCGGCTCCTCTTGGCACAGGCATTTACAAAGTTGGCGGCAACTATGCTGCCAGTATGCGTGCACATGTCGAGGCTTGCCATGGTGGCGATTACGCTTGCGAGTTTTATCTTGATGCAAAAGAAAAGAAATATATTGACGAGGCTGGCGCTGCAAACTTCTTCGGAATAAAAGACAACACCTACATTACCCCACAGTCATCATCAATTCTACCTTCAATCACCAACAAGAGCCTTATGAAATTGGCCGAGAGCCTTGGTATGAAGGTTGAACGTCGCCCTATCGCTGAGGACGAACTCGCTACATTTGAAGAGGCTGGTGCTTGTGGAACAGCAGCCGTCATCAGTCCCATCTCACGTATTGACGACCCAGAGGCAGGCAAGTCTTTCACCTTTGGTGATGGCAAACCTGGCAAATGGAGCGAGAAGTTGTATAACAAACTTCGTGGCATACAATACGGAACCGAACCTGATGAATTTGGCTGGATCACAGTGATAGAAGGAATCTAATAACAATTAGGTTGAACAAATAAAGCGTCACATTAATGTGGCGCTTTTTTTTGTTCAATTAGAAAAGCATGCAAAAGGGTTAATTGTTGCCTTATAGGTCAAAATGGGTGGTGTGACCTGCCCTAAGTTCCAGTAAATTTGTCAAATAGCATGATTTTATGGTGGAGAGAGATGTAACGGTTGAGGTCGTGTTCCGACAATTCCATTTTCGAATGTTCCCTGATGTTGGCAAAATTGGGTATGTTTATTGTCATTGGCAGGTACCAAGGTGCTATAAGAACTTCAATTTTTATGGCAAATATTTTTATTTGCTATTATTTAGTTTTTCGGGATTATGTTTGTATTTGAAAAGGAACATGAAGGCGATTGCCACAACAAAAGCGTAAGCGGCAAAGACAAACCAGGCGTTTTGCCATCCTTGGGCTATCATCTCTGGAGAAGCGCCTGCCGATTGTGGTGTGTAAACAAAATGGTTTACTATGGCTTGAGCGCATAATGTCCCTATAGTTGCTCCTATTCCGTTGGTCATCAAGAAGAAAAGCCCTTGTGCAGACGAACGTGTGCCCTGGTCGGTTTCTTTGTCAACGAAAAGCGAACCGCTGATGTTGAAGAAGTCGAATGCCACGCCGTAAACTATACATGACAGGACAAAGAGCCACACGCCACTGCCAGGATTGCCGAGACCGAACAATGCGAAACGCAGAACCCAGGCGAACATGGCTATCAGCATCACTTTTTTTATGCCGAGCCTGCTCAGGAAGAAAGGAATCAGCAAAATGCAAAGTGTTTCGGATATTTGTGATAGCGAAATGAGTATGTTGGCGTGTTCTACACCGAAAGTGCCTGCATATTTATCAATTGCTCCAAAACTTGTGATGAAAGGGTTGGCAAAGCCGTTGGTAATCTGCAATGACACACCCAACAGCATAGAGAATATGAAGAAAAAGGCCATTTTGCTGTCTTTGAACAATGCGAAAGCACGAAGGCCCAGTTTTTCGACAAACGAAGTGTTGTTGGCTTTGTTGATAGGACAGCTGGGCAAGGTGAACGAATATAAGCCAAGTATTATGCTTATACCGCCGCTTACGGCAAACTGTGCCGCAGTAGGCTGAAAACCAAACAGGTCAACAATCCACATGGTGCAGATGAAACCCACCGTGCCGAACACTCGAATGGGAGGGAAGTCGTTTACAGTGTCAAGTCCAGCTTTGTCCAACGCGTTGTAGGCAACTGAATTTGAAATTGCCAATGTTGGCATGTAAAAGGCGACTGCAACGGAATAAAGTGTAAACAAAGGCGCAAATTGTACTTCGTCACCTGCTGAAATTCCATAGTATGCTGCAGAAAGCATTGCAGCCCCTGAAATGAGATGGCAGAGACCCAGGCACTTTTGGGCAGGAATCCATCGGTCGGCGATGATGCCCATAAGGGCTGGCATGAAAATGGAAACGATGCCTTGTATGGAATAGAAAATGCCGATGTTTTGAGCCAAGCCATGATTGCCAAGATAAGTGCCCATGCATGTCAGATATGCTCCCCATATTGCAAATTGGAGGAAGTTCATGACAATAAGGCGTAACTTGATGTGTCTCATATTAATGCGTTTTGTCGTGTTATGAATATGTTTGTCTGATTTCTTTATTTCATGTTATTCTGCATGTCGCGTATTTTTGCAGCAGACGCATAGTCTTCATTTTCAACAGCAATGTTGATGTATTTCTCAAATAGGGCTTTGAGCTTGTCTTTTGGCAGTGCCGGCAATGTCTTAAAATCTTTGATGAAGTCCTTGGGGTCGGCATTGGTGCGTAAGTATCTGTTTGCCAACTCGGAAGGGTTGGCTGTTGCTCGTGAGACGGCATCTTCCTCTGTTGCGTCTTTGTTGTCGTCAAAAAAAGAGATGTCATGCATGTCGATTCCAATTTCATCCAGTAATTTCTCTTCACCCAAAATAGGACATCCACAACGTACGGCAAGAGCAATGGCGTCTGAAGGGCGGGCATCGGTATGCGTTTGCTGCCCGTCGGAAGTGGTGAACAGTATGTCTGCGAAAAAAACGCCTTCCAAGAACTTGTTTATAACCACAGAATCTATTTTCCCACCCAATCCTTCAATCATGTTCAGCATCATATCGTGAGTGCCTGGACGTGGCACGACGGTTTTCTCCATTCCAAAAACAATGGACTGGGTTTCGTTTTCTCCAATGATGACAGGCAGGCACCTAACTCCGTTTTTTTCGCCCAAAACCATTGTGTATGCCTCACTCGTCGAGTGGCAGTAGGTAAATCCTTTTATCTCAAGTGGTATCATGTTTGCTCTGCCTTTTTTTGATTTTTAAAACAGTTGTGATTTGTTCCAATTCAAGTTTCAAAGGTATTAAATATATGCAAACAACAACGTTTTTTTTCCGCTATTAAAATAAAACGCAAAAAAAATGGCTATTTTTGCTCAATAAAGAAGGGAGTTTACTATTTGCTTTGAACTATAAACTAAAACATAACCATGAAATCGAGGGTTCGTATTGTAGGATTTGTCATGTTTATGGCTCTTTTGATGTCATCGCCATCTCTTATTGCTGAAAGCGAAACATTGCCTGCAACATATACCGTATCTAATTCTCTTAATGTGCGAGTTTCACCTTTTGTCGATTCCAGGATAGCAGGAGTCTTAAAGAAAGGTTCCGAGGTGTTTGTGTCGATTTGGTTGTTAATGGCTGGGCGGCCGTCGTGTATGACGGGAATGTGTGTTATGCACCAAGAAAATATCTCAAATACCAAGAACCTTTGGGAAATCAAACTCGTTCAAGTGTTGACAAACAAAAGATAAAATTTTCCATAAAACAGTCTTTGTTTAATTTCCTTTATTTACTGATAGTCATATCATTTTCATTATTGGCTTTTTATCGGTTGCCGAAAATATCGGCTTTTGTGCTAATGGTGTTGGGCAAAATGGCATATTGGCTTTATTGGATAGTGTGCATTCCATTATGAGGGTGACTTTGGGACGTGTAATTGACCTTGGCTTGGCTCCAAAATACGTTTACGACCAATGCGGAAGTCCCAATGCTTTGTATGCCATGCGATGGGGACTGAAAAACGGCTATGTCACTGGAGAATGGTGGCGTGACGATGCCAAATGGTGGGAATATTGCATGTATGACTGGCAGAATCGTTATAACGACAGCTGGCTCATAAGGCCGCTTTATGTGCTAAATATTGATGGCCGGCTTTCTGCAGCGCATACACGGTGGCATGAGCCATTGGCTATTCCGTAAAATGGTATTCAATGATCTGAAGTGTTTTTTTTTCTCCAAGAAATTTAGCAAATGAATGAAAAAAGTGGAGAACCGTTTATTGCCCCCAAAACTCCTTTATTTTGTCCTCGTGCATGTCTCTGAAACATGCTTGGTAAACAAGCTCTCCATCGTCCATAAAGGCTATTGTGGGAAACTCACCGTTTACACATTCCAAAAGTTGCCTGGCATCAGGATATACAAGGTACGGATAGCGTGTTGACCCCGAATTGATGAAAAAGTTTTCAATGTTTTCTTCTTTTCCCATAAGGAAGATGTAAGTGATGTTGTCCTTGCCTTTTCCGTAGAATTGCTGCATTAGCGATATCTTGCGAGCTGACATTTGGCAGAATTGGCAACTTGGGGTGAAGAAGCAGATTGTTTGTTTCCCTTTTTCTAAGTTCAGTGTGTCAAGGGGAGGGGCGCTTATGACAGTGTTGAGTGTCTCAATGTTGATGCTGCCTTCACGATTGTAGCCAGGTGTGAAATTGTCGGGAGGTGAAACGCTGAATACTGTTGTTCCACAGGCAATCCCTACAACAATCAGGGCTGGCCATGCAAAACGCCATTTCAAGTCTCTTGCAGGGAAGGCTATGGCAAGTATGGCAAGCAGTATGGCGTTTTTTACTATCGACTGCCATGGGTTCATTTCAACAAGTTCGCCAAAACAGTGGCAACTGTCGCTTCGGCCTATTATGGCTGCATAAAGCAGAAACAAGGTGTAACCCAAAGTCATAAGAGTGCTAGCCCACCATACAGGCTTGTGTTTTAGCATGCAAAGCAAACCGATGCCTAAAATCAACTCGGCAATAATGGCCAAACGCGCTATGATGAAAGTGAAGTTGAGGCTGAAGAAATGGTAGCTGTATATGTACAACTCAAAATAATCCATCCCTACAATTTTGGCGATTGCAGATATGACGAACAATATGCCTACAATAGCTTTTGCAATATGTGGCAGCAACTCTTTGAACTTGTACATGGGAATGGGGTGAAAACAAAAAAGTGCCTTACTTTATGCGAATAAGACACTTTTTTTTGGTTGCAATTATTTTTAGAACACCCTGCGGCATTCGATTTCGGCCCATGAATAATCTGCTTCAAGGTCGTTGCATTTTTCACCTTTATCTATGGTGACTTCCTTTGATATCTCAACACCAGCGAGTTTACCTGTGCACTTGCATTGTTTTTCTTTTGAGCATGATGCTAATCCGATCATGGCTATAACAGCAATAGCTAAAAATACTTTTTTCATTTTTGAAAATTTAAAATATGGTTATTTGTTTTGTGTGTTTTCTTTTTCTTTAATTTCCACTTCGACGCATTTTATCACCCAACCTTCGTAACCTTGTGTTTCTTTTTCTGGTGTGCTGCACGATTCCTTTCCTGTGTAATAACCCATGTCAATCATGTCTTGACCTTGAGTCGCGGTGCATTGGCATGTTTTCTCTTTTTTGCATGCTGGCGAGATGGTCATTAAAGCTATGCCTATGAATAAGACAATTTTCTTCATTTTTGTTGCGTCTTGTCGCTGCAAATTTATGAATTTTCTTTTAATAGCTCAATATGGAAATAAAAAAAAAGCCGACCTGGGTCGGCTTTTTGGTTGTTCAGTCATGTTTTATTTCTTGACGAAGTTGCGTGTTGTCACCTTGTCGGTGCCAATGCATTGGACTGTGTAGATGCCTGCGGCGAAGTCACCAACGCTAATTTGGATGGTGCTATTGCCGTTTGTGTATTCATGTTTCACAAGCACTCCGTTCATGTTGTAGATTCTGATTTCAGTGATGTCGTCGCCATTGATATTGATGACTCTTGAAGTTGGGTTGGGGTAGAGTTCAACCTTTGTATCTGTCTCAGCGGTTTCAATGCTGTTATATTTAAATACAGCTTCAATACTGTGGTTGCTGGTTATGTTCTCGAAGGTGTATTCTACAGGGCTGCCTTTGAGTGCGACTTCTTCGCCGTCAACCAACAGACTTAAAATATTGTATTCGGGATCTGGAGTAATGGTGAATGTCATGTTTTGACCATAGGTCACATCAATTTCACCACTGGGGCTGATGCTGCCATGTTCGCCGGCAATGGCGGTGATGGTGAATATGATCGACTCTTTGGCTATGAAGTTGGCGGTGTATGTGCCGTTTCCGTTTGCAACGAAGCTGTATTCTTCGTCTGTTGACATAATGTTGCCGTTTTCGTTGGTCCAGTTGTCGAAGATGTGGTCGTCATCAGGTGTGGCAGTCAGTGTGACGGTCTCGCCGGCATTGTAGGTTTGCCTGCCTTCGGGTGAAACGCTTCCGCCTTCGCCAGCAATGGCTTCAATCATAAATTGCTGTATGAAGTTAGCTGTGTATGTTCCGCTTTCTGTCACTACGAAGCTGTATTCTTCATCAGTCGAAACTTCTTCATCGTCTTTGGTCCAGTTAACGAATAGATATCCTTCATCTGCAGTGGCAGTGAGTGTTGCTGTTTCGCCTGCATTGTATGTGCCACCGCCAGTGGCGTTGCCACCCTCGGTGCTGTTGACTGCGATAACGTAAACTGCTGCGAAGTTGGCTGTAAGCGTGGCGTCACCTGTTACGTTGAATGAGTAAATGGCGTTGCTCGAAACCACAGCGTCGTTTTCATCTGTCCAATTGACGAACACATAGCCAGTGGTCGGAGTGGCTTCAAGTGTTGCAGTCTCACCTGTGATGTATGTTCCGCCTCCCGTAGCGTTGCCGCCTTCGGTTGTATTTACGGTGATGGTGTAAGTCCTCACAAAGTTGGCTGTGTAGGTTGCGTTTTCGGTGGCATTAAAGGTAAAGGTTGTATTTGTAGATACTACATTGTCATTCTTGGTCCATCCAACGAATGCGTAACCGTTGTCAGGTGTGGCTGTCAGAATGACGGTTTCACCAGCGTTGTATGTGTTTGGCCCTGCAGGTGAAACACTGCCGCCTTCGCCAGCAACAGCTGTGATGACAAATCTTTGTACAAAGTTTGCAATATATGTTGCATTTTCTGTTACAGTGAAAGTATAGTCAGCTTGAGTAGAAACGTCGATGCCATTCATGCTCCAGTTTGTGAAGAAATAGTCTTCTGTCGTCGCTGCAGCGTGGATTGTTATCTCGGTGCCGTCGTTGTAGTAGCCGCCACCAGTTGCAGTGCCGCCTTGAGTAGCACTTACTATGATACGGTAACGCGCAACAAAGTTGGCTGTGTATGTGGCGTCTTCAGTTACCGTGACGTTGAGCGATGTTGAAGTGGATACCACGTTTTCGCCTATAGTCCAATTTACGAAAACATAGCCACTGTTTGCCGATGCAGTCAAAGTCGCAGTTTCGCCTTCTTGGTAAACGCCTCCACCAGTGGCAGTTCCGGCTTCATCATTGTTTGTGATTACAGTGATGGTCCATACCTTGACGAAGTTGGCTGTGTAGTTCACATCTTCCACTACTGTTAATTCGAAAGATGCTGTCTCTGAAACCACATTACCTTCTTCATCAGTCCAATTTACAAACTCATAGCCAGTGTTTGCTTCAGCAACAAGTGTTATAACTTCGCCGTATAAAACAACACGACTGTTTGATACCGTACCACCTTCTTCTATGTTAACAGATGTGTTCACATTAAGTCTTTCTTTTTCAAAGAAAACTAATATGCTGTGGTTCTCTGTTACGTTGTAGAATGTGTATTCATTTTCATTTTCAAGTTCTTGGTATGTAACATTGTCTATTTGAATTTCCTGTAATTGATAGTGTTCGTCAGGGGTAAAGACGAAAGTCTGGTTTGCTCCTAATGGAACTGTTACATCACCTGAAGGTGTGATGGTTCCGAATGATGAAGCTGCTGCCGTTATTGTAAATATTGTTGGTGCTTCTTCTTCGGCAAAGTTGGCCTGATATGTTGCACTTTCGGTTGCTGTGAATGTTTCTGTGGCATTCTCGGACATTAATGTGCCATTTTTAGTCCAATTGATGAAATTATAGCCTTCATTTGCTGTAGCGGTTATGGTGACATTTTCGCCGTGAGTGTAAACGCCTGCACCACTCACAGAGCCGCCTGCTGAAGGATTTGCGTTCACCGAGATGGTGTATGTTGCAACTTCAAAGTTGGCAATGTATGTGGCGTCTTCGGTCACCGTGAATGTGTAGTCTGCATTTGTTGATACTTCGACGCCATTCAAAGTCCAGTTTACGAATGAATATCCGACATTTGCAGTTGCCGAAATGGTGATTTCCTGTCCGTAAGCGTATGTTCCGCCACCGCTAACGCTACCAGCTTCGTTGTTGTTTGTGTTGACGGTAATGGTTTCTTCGGTAGCGAAGTTTGCTACATAGGTTCCGCTTTCAGTCACTTCAAAGCTATATTCGACATCGGTCGAGACTTCTTGGCCGTCTTTAGTCCAATTGACGAATACATATCCACTTGCAGCTGTAGCTGTCAGTGTGGCTGTGTAGCCGTGTTCGTATGTGCCAGCGCCTGTGACGCTGCCTCCTTCTGTTGGACTGACCTCAATAGCGATGTCGTATGTTGCAATCTCGAAGTTGGCAATGTATTCTCCTGAAGCTGTGGCTGGGAAAGTGTATGTGGCATTGATTGAGACAACCGTATCGTTCTTGGTCCAATTTGTGAAAGTATATCCCGTGTTGGCCGTAGCCGACAATGTGCATGTTGTTCCGTGTTCGAATGTTCCGCCGCCTGTCACTGTGCCGGCATTGTCAGGGTGGGCTTCAACGGTGATATTGTATGTTGCAATGTCAAAGTTGGCCGTGAAAGTGGCATTTTCTGTAACCTCAAAGCTGTATGTGGCTTCTGTTGATATTTCAACGTCATTCTTCGTCCAATTGACAAAGACAAAACCTTCGTTAGGTGTTGCTGCCAAAGTGGCGCTATTGCCTTCAATGTATGTTCCGCCTCCTGTGGAAGTTCCGCCTTCTGTGTTAATGACAGTAATAACGAAGGTTCTTGCGAAGTTTGCAATATAGGTTGCATTTTCGCTGACGGTTATCTCAGTGATTGCTGTTGTCGAAACTTCTTGGCCATCTTTTGTCCAGTTAACAAAGGCATAGCCGGTACTTGGTGTGGCAGTCAAGCTCACGTTGGTGCCATCGTTGTATGTGCCTCCACCGCTTACTGTTCCACCTGCATCAGGATTAGCTACCACTGTGATGGTGTGTTGGCCAGCGAAGTTTGCTGTGTAGGTGGCATTGGCGTTTGCGCTAAATGTGATAGAGGTGTTGGTGGAAACAGGGTTGCCGTCTTTTGTCCAATTTACAAAAACATAGCCTTGGTTGGCTGTGGCGGTAAGTGTCACTTCATCGCCAGCGTTGTAGGTGCCGCTGCCGGTGACTGTTCCTCCATTTTCAGGATTGGCCTCAGCTATAATTGTGTATTGTGCCTTGAATGTTGCCTTATAGGTGGCATCTTTGTTTACTGTGAAGCTGTAGCTTGCATCGGTTGCTACCTCTACATTGTTTGATGTCCAGTTGATGAACGTGTATCCTTCGTTAGCTGTAGCATTCAGCATTGCTGTGGTTCCTTCTATATAAGTGCCGCCGCCTGTTGCCGTTCCGCCTTCGGTAGTTGTGACAGTTATGGTGTAGGTTTTTGTGAAGTTGGCGGTGTAAGTTGCGTCTTCGTAAACGGTTATCTCAGTGATAGCTGTTGTAGAAACTATTTGGCCGTTTTTGGTCCAGCTGCTAAAAATGTAGCCTGTGTTTGGTGTGGCTGTAAGAGTGCAAGACGCTCCGTGTTCAAAAGTGCCGGCGCCGCTCACGCTTCCACCTGCTGTTGGGCTTGCTGTAGCTGTGATTGTGTATGTCTTTTTCGAGAAGTTGGCAACGATGGTTTTGTCACCGTTCATTGTGAAACTATAGTTGGCGTCTGTTGACAGTTGCGAGCCGTTTTCGGTCCATTTCACGAAATCATAGCCCGTGTTGGGTGTCGCCGAAATGTTCACGGTTGTGCCGTTAATGAATTGCCCTTCACTACTGGCACCGTAATTTGTACCGTTGGTGAGGTTTATAGTGCCACTGCCGTTAGGGGTGACACTTGCGTATAAATTTGAGCAACCATTTATCTTTATGTTGGAACCGTTGTCTGCTGCTGTTTTGGGGTAGTTTGTTGAACGTACGCGCACGCGGTAGCCCGTGCCGTCGGATATATTATTGGGCAGGGTGACTGTTATGCTTCCGGAAACATCGGTAGTGACAGAACCCAATGTTGTTGGATTTGCAAAACTGCCGCTTGCGTTGGATAGTTCTGCTATCACTTGGTTTTTGGCTGCATTGAGGTTATCGGGCGACATGGTTCCGGTTATGGTGAATGGAATGGTCATCTGCTCGCCAACGTTGTATTCGCTCTTGGCCAAAGCGCCTGTTGTAAGGGTTGGATTATATATAAGGAGTACGTCGTCAACACAGAGGAAGTCGCCATCAGATCCTTTTCCTGCCTCCCTGTTCGTGGTAACTACCATAAGGACGCACTTGGCATCGGCGGCAGAGCATGAACCTGTGGCAGGACAGTTTGAGTTTTCTGGATTTTCTCCATAACGAACGGAGATGCGCTTCCATGTATCAGTGCCAAAATCGCTATTGCTGCTTGTTGTTCTTGTGAAAGTTGTGAATGCTGCTTTATGCAAATCATTGGCTGATGATATTGAGGCATTTGAAATGTATTTGAAATCTGTGTTTTTGTGTAGCGCGGAATACATCTTGCCTTCAACACCCGAGTTTTTGGTGTAGAAATGTATCCACATGGTGATGGAATCGGGTATGTTCCCGTTCAATTGGGTGTTGAAAAGCGACTCGTCTGAGTCAGTGTAGTTGTAGTTTTTATTACCAGTTGCACTCATGCTTCCTGCATTCATGCGACCATTGGTAATGTTGCCGTTAGCGATAATTGAACCTAACACTTTCTTGGCAAGAATCTTGGCACTCTTGCTTCCGGTTGTACCTGGACGGGAATGAGATTCTTCCTTGATAACTCCTGAAGGGAGCATGCCGCTATATGTTCCTGTTGCTGTTTGTGTAGAGTGCCAATGGTACGGCTCGTCTTTTTGACCTTCACTCCAATTCTCAAATCCTCGGTTTTCGAACTGTGTTCCATAGGTTGGCCCGCTGTTTTGTGCCAGAACAGTGTTTCCTATCACAATCATCAGTGCGACAAGAAAAATGTGTAATGTGTTTTGTTTCATATAGTTTGATTTTTGTTTCAATTTTGCAAAAGTAAGAAAATAAGATTTTTTCAAAATATGGCAAACTCTAATTTCATTAAACCTCGTTTTTTTTTGTATCAAATCGTCTTTTTTATAAACGAAAACAACATGGATTTTTGTTGCAAAACATTAGATTGATTATCAAGTAGTTAAGCATTTTTGTTTTATACAAATAATTGATATGCTGCGTTTTGCTTAAAATTTGCAGAGCATGCGTTTTGCAATTTGAGTTGGAATAAAAGGCTCAATGAATAGTTTGTTTTTATGCAACATTTTCAAATCCACCACATAACGATAGAAGATAAAGGATAGCCTTTCCTCTTCTTCACTGCACTGAGCCTGTCGAAGGGAGAGGAGGTGCCCGCAGGGCGGAAGAGTAAAACGGAAAAAATAAAAAAGCAAGTTAAAGGAATATACAAAATCCCCCTAACCCCATCTGAGAGGGGAAACAAAGCCACGGTTATGAGTTCTCCACGCATCTAGCAATAGTGGATTATGTGGCAGTTGTGTGTTTCACAGTATTTATTGCCGGCTGCATTTTCTTTTATATTCTTTTGTAAATCAGATGCTTTATGTGCTTTATAGAAAAAAGTTTCAAAAAGTGTTGCTTGTAAATAAAAAATGTTTAATTTTGCGGCTCGTAAGTCGTTCATGTTGTCAATGGAGAGATGGGTGAGTGGCTGAAACCAACAGTTTGCTAAACTGTCGTATTCCGCAAGGGGTACCGGGGGTTCGAATCCCCCTCTCTCCGCCAACATAGACTCGGGGTATGGCGCAGTCCGGCTAGCGCACCTGCTTTGGGAGCAGGGGGTCGAAGGTTCGAATCCTTTTGCCCCGACAAGAAAATAAACCACTGATTTTTAGTGGTTTATTTTTTTTGTTTTGAGAAGGCTGAAATACAGCAGCCTCCACAATCAACAGCCTTGTATGAATTGGCCTTCCACCATTCTGCAATCTTGTAATATGGTACTAAACGAGTGTCTGTGCTGTCGCTTTCGGGTTTGGCTATATGCATTGCCTTGTCCATCCTGTGACGGAAAGCGCTTCCTATGCTGTCGATGACGCCGCCCATAGCCTGGCCCGTGCCTTCTGCCTTTGGCGTACAGCTTGCCATAACAGCCAAGGTGGCAATGGATAGTATCTTTGTGCAGACCGTCATTTCTCGTTTTTTTGCAAATATACACAATTATCTGCAATGTTTGTGCCGATCTGGCATTTATGGATTTAATTTAGTTAGGCTATATTCAATATTTTCTGGCCAGAATGCCCAAAGTGGAACAAAATTATGAAAGGTTAATTCCTGCATCATAGAAATGTAGAAGGAAGAACTTGAGATATAAGTGTTTTAAGAAAGTTGATTTGTGATTGCAGAATTAATATTATTGAACGAAAATAGGTTTCGCAAATTATTTGTAGTCTAGTAGTGCTTCGTGCTGGGTCAGCGGGTGCAGCTCTCAAAGAACCACCCAAGGAAAGATATCTGCGACAAACTCCAAGGGGATTACCCGAAAGAGTTTGTTTTCGATGGCTGGCACCCTCAATGCTTTTGCTTCGTGACCCCTATCTTGGTAGATGAGGAGGAAATGGCCAAGGTGAACGAGGCCTTTTTGAAGGGTGAAAAGTACATCCCCAAGGGGAAAAAGATTACCGAGTACCCCGACAATTTCAAGGAATGGGTCACAAGCCATGCGGAGGATATTGCGGATGCCCGCGACAGAGGCACGGAACCCTACTTTATACGCAATAACGCGGGTGTGATTGAAGAAATACTCGACCCCAAACCAAAAGAGCTTACAATCAAAGAAAAAGCGGCATTGCGCCATGCCGCGAGAACGCCCGAGCAAAGGGAAGCCATCATCCGCGAATACAACGAGAGGAAAGCCACCCGCAAATACGGCGACCGCATATTGGGCTATATGGATGGCATTTCGGATGTGGATACCACCGCCTTGCGCAAAGCCTTGAAGGGCGGCGACATGAAGGCCATAATGGATGAGGCTCAAAGACTGAAGGCAATAGGCAAGCAGATACTCGCACTTGACAAACTCGACAATCCGATGGCGGTTGCCCGTGCCACCTCGATGGCCGAGGCCAAGACCATCAACGATGCGGTCACAAGGACATTGGGCAAGATACCGACTGACCTTGATTCCCGCAAGGCCAAACTTGAGTTTGAAATCGGTTGGGTTGGCAAGGAGGGCGCGAAACGCTATCCCGGGACTTGGAAATTCTCACAAGATGCCTATAAGAAGGAACTCGCTTTCGTGCAAAGAAAGATTGACATTCGGGATGTGACCGATAGCGTGGCGGATGCGCTGGCGTATTCAGTGACTATACATAGCAAGGCGTTCAAGGCGATTGCTGACGAAATGAAGGCATTGCTGGCTACACCGAACATTGACCTTGCGGCGGCAAAGGCCAAGGCCGTTGAACTGAATGATAAGTACAACCAATTAAAGGCGAAATCGCAAAAGGCCGGTAATGTTTACAAGTCCAAATCCATCAAGCATGAGACCATTGCCGACCTGCAAAAGCGGCTTGGCTCAAAGATGCCGAGAACCCTGACTGAACTTGAAAAGGCCATCGCTGAATATGAAAAGACATCGAAATATGGAAAGAAGGCCAAACAACACAAAGCCGAGATTGAGGATTTGATGCGCAAGGTGTTTGATAAGCACGACCTTGGAACGAATATCGATGACGATTTGTTGGAGGTTGTTTTGAACTCTTGGTTCAAGAATCAATTTGAGGTTGGTACTGGTGGCGGTGCTGTTTATGAATACGGAAAGACTACGGGTAAGATAGGCGTTGATAATGGCCGATTGAAGGTATCACATAGTTTGTTTGGATTAGGAAAAGACCTTGCCAATGACCAATTCACAAGGCGTGAGTATGAAAAATACGGCAATTTGCTTGACCACGATATTTTGAGGTCGATAACCCATAATACGGCAACGGGTTACGGAAATGTAGAAGTGAGATTCAAGAAAGACAAGGTCATTGCCACTTGGACTGCTGGTGATTCGCTTAGATGTAAATATCAGCCTTCACTTGTTAGCGACCCGCGTTCATGCTCGTTTGATAACCTATATAGAACCCCCGATAGCGGCAACATTCAGACTGATAATTTGGTGGAGTTCAAAAAAGACCATATTAGCAACTACCTTGAATTGCAGTTCCACGGAGATTTGACCGTGGATTGCGTTGAATCCCTGACATATCCATACGACTTAACGGAAAGCCGCTATTCCAATCATTTGGCAATTGCCAAAAAATGGAAAGCGGCTGGAGCGAAGATTTACTATATTGCCAATAATGGCACTCTTTGTCAGTTGTAAACGGCCATGATTTCGGCCTTTAATTGTGGTGCCTTTTGGAAATACAATTCCATGATGGATGATGCGTTGAATGGTGCCCATTTGCCGACATAGGATGCAATGTAAGAGGCCATTTCGGTTTCGGGATTGTTTTCATCGATGAGGTTAGCACCCTCTTCACAGACCCATTTTTCAGCCAGCCATAAGAGCCTACGGCCGTTCTTTTGCTCAAAAGGTGGCAGGGCTTCCCCTTGGTAAAAATGGCAGTGTTTCAATAGTTGTTGTTCGGTCATATCATTGTTGTTTTTTATAGAAGCCGCCGAAGCATGGCGTGTCGTAGTGGTACAAGTCCCAGCATTGTGTCTTGATGTCGCATTGGGCGCAAGATGAGAGCTGGTTGCCGCCGTGACGCTGGTATCGGTGGCCGTTGATGGTTATTTCATTGAGTTGTTTCATTGTTCTTTTTCCTGATTAGTTCGCCGATGCGTATTGTGCATCGCTTGTTTGTGTATTGTTCCCCGCCGTGGATGGCGTTGATTAGGGCGTTGTATGAGATGTGTATGGACTCATACGGCACTGTGTCGAAGATGGCCTTGAGCGACCCGAAATAGAAGTCCGTCTCGCCGTTGTAAGGCTCGTTGAGGTGAAGATGTACGACTTTGGTTTTCATAGCGTGAATTTGGGCGCAAAATTACGCCGTTTTTTTGATAGTTCAACATAATTTGGTGTATTATTCATATTTGATTATCCGCAATTAACCGACTAAAAATTTGGCTGAATCCCAGGAAATGCTTATCTTTGCACCAAATTTGAAATTCCACTGCAAGATGAAGCTGTTTGACAGGCTTATGATAGTTTCCCTCGCCTGCACATCGGATTTTGAGCATCGCATCTACAACAGAAACCTGTCGGACGGTTGCGGATAATCATTTTCTTTAAAAAGGATGACTCGTCTGTTGAAACCGAATTCGTCTTGACATCAGGGGTACATCCTCTCCCTGTTGAGGTGAAATCGAAAATGGGACGAACACAATCGCTCAACACCGTTCTTACCTGGGAGGGGATAGAAGAAGGCTATAAGTTTGGAATGTGCAATGTCGGCGTTGACGGCAAAAAAGTGACGATGCCATTGTATATGGCGATGTTTTTGTGATTCTGAGAATAATCCAAAAATTTTTGGGCGCAAATGTTGCTCTCGTAAAAGTAGACACGGAAGGGTAGGAAATGAATGAAAGACGTATCTTTGTATTGTGATGAAGTTGCCTCTGGAGGGAGGGGCGTAGCCCCGACCGGAGGAGGCGACTTCATCACAATACGAGTTCCGGC
>JAZLGA010000051.1:0-25543 GCA_045616045.1 Bacteroidales bacterium
GGGACTTGAACCCACACGCCCTTGCGGGCAAGGGATTTTAAGTCCCTCGTGTCTACCATTCCACCACCAGAGCGTTCCAGTTACCGGCTTCCGGTTTCCAGTTTCCGGCTTTAGTTTGGCGACTTAGAGCGGAAAACGAGACTCGAACTCGCGACCCCGCCCTTGGCAAGGTCGTGCTCTACCAACTGAGCTATTTCCGCCTGCCTTCGCCAACTGGCGTTCCAATCACGACCATGCATGCTCAAACCCAGTTTGCCTCTGCTCTTGCCGCTCCGAAACACTACTTTTTCTAGCGAATTGCACCGCAAAGATACAACTTTTTTCGTTTGCGCAAGTTTTTTGAGAAAAATTTTTATTTCTTTGTTATCTTTTGCGTGACAAAGCGTCTAATAGACAAACGATTCTGAACGACAAGAGAAAGAAATGGATTTTGCCGATATAGTACATAAATTCGAAAACATCATCTACACAGTGCGTTACATATTCCCAAATGTCCTAATACTATTTATGGCCTGTTTATCAACAATGTGTTTGTTTCGTCTGATGTTGAGTTTAAAATTGGAGATTGTTATGGAGGGTTTTGAGAAAGACACTAATGTCTCAGCAATTTCTTGATTTCGTTGAGCTTCAACAATGCCTCAACAGGAGTTAGTGTGTTAATGTCAGTATTGAAGATGTCTTCCTTTATTTGCGTCATCAACGGGTCTTCAAGTTGGATAAAGCTCATCTGCATATTGTTAGTGTCGTCTTGTAGTTTTTTTGATATCGGCTCGCCTGAATGAGCTTTTTCAAGTGTTTTGAGTAACAGTTCGGCTCTTTTTATCACTTTCTTGGGCATACCCGACATGGCAGCGACATGTATTCCGAAGCTATGGGCGGCTCCTCCTCGCTTCATCTTGCGCAGAAAAACTATAGTATTGTCAAGTTCCTTCACGCTGACATGGTAATTTTTGATGCGCGGGAAAGACGCTTCCATCTCGTTCAACTCATGATAGTGCGTTGCAAACATGACCTTGGCTCGACTGGCAGGATGGTCGTGAAGGAACTCGGTAATTGCCCATGCAATACTTATACCGTCGTAAGTGCTTGTTCCACGACCTATCTCATCGAGCAACACCAAACTGCGCGAAGAGACGTTGTTAAGAATGCTTGCCGTCTCATTCATCTCTACCATAAAAGTTGACTCTCCCGAAGAGATGTTATCACTGGCTCCAACACGAGTGAAGATCTTGTCCACAAGGCCTATTTTTGCCGACTCGGCAGAAACAAAACATCCTATCTGAGCCATAAGTACTATGAGGGCTGTCTGCCTTAACAAAGCAGACTTGCCCGACATATTTGGTCCAGTGATGATGATGATTTGTTGTCGCTCATTGTCAAGATACACGTCATTGTCGATATACGGCTCGCCCGGAGGCAACATTTGCTCTATAACAGGGTGACGTCCCTTCTTGATGTCTATGGCATACGACTCGTTGATTTCTGGACGACGATAATTATTTTTGAGGGAAATGTTTGCAAAACAAACCAGGCAGTCGAGCTTTGCAACTATTGCAGCGTCAACTTGAATGGGGCCTACCATCTCGGCGACCTCTGCCACAAGATTGGAGTATATTTTTTGTTCAAGTGCAAGAATCTTTTCGTCGGCACCGAGAATCTTCTGTTCGTACTCCTTCAGTTCCTCGATGATGTAACGTTCGGCATTAGCCAATGTCTGACGCCGTATCCACGTTTCTGGCACGCGTTCCTTGTAGGCGTTGGTAACCTCAAGATAATAGCCGAAAACATTATTGTAACCCACCTTCAATGATGGTATTCCAGTGGCCTTTATCTCACGTCTCTGCAACTCAAGGAGGTAGTCGCGTCCAGAACGAGACAAATTTCGGAGGTCGTCGAGTTCGGCATCTATGCCGTCGTTAATGACATTGCCCTTGCTTACTACAGCAGGGGCATCAGGATGTATATGCTGTTTTATCTTATAGCCAAGGGCATCGTATGGGTTGAGCTGGTCGGCATACTGCAATATTGCCTGGCTACCCGACTGTTCACATAGTTTTTTGAGTATGGCTATCTGTTCGAGTGCACGACTTATCTGCAACAGTTCTCGAGGGTTTATTCTGCCTAACGAGACCTTAGATATGAGACGCTCCAAATCGCCTATCAAGCGTATCGACTCACGGAACTTGTCCATCACAGACATATTATTGACAAAATACTCAACCACATCGTGTCGTGCCTCTATGCGTTTCTTGTCTTTCAAAGGCATGGCTATCCAACGTCGCAATTGTCTTCCGCCCATAGGCGAACTTGTATGGTCAAGCACATCGATAAGTGTATGAGCATTAGGGTTAGGCGTATGCAGAATCTCAAGGTTCCTTATTGTGAATTTGTCGAGCCACACATACTGTCCCTGGTCGATACGCGAAAGGGAGGCTATGTGGTTAGTATTGTCATGTTGTGTCTCAATAAGGTAGTGGATTATTGCACCAGCAGCTATAATGCCTTTGGGCAAATCGCTCACGCCAAAGCCTTTAAGCGAAATGGTGTGAAAATGGCGGTTGAGGATCTCGTCGGCATACTGTTCGCCAAACACCCAGTCATCGAAAACGGTCAAGTAATAACTGCTGCCAAACATGTCTATAAACTCCTTGCGCTTGTTGCGCTGAATGAGTACCTCTGACGGACTGAAACTCTGCAACAGTTTGTCGACATATTCAGCTGTACCTTGTGTAAGATAAAACTCGCCTGTCGAGACATCAATAAACGAAACGCCTATGGGTTTGTCTAGATGTACCGCAGCCAGAAAGTTGTTCTCTTTCTGTACAAGGACATTGTCGTTGAATGTCACACCAGGCGTAACAAGTTCGGTGATGCCTCGCTTGACCAGTGTTTTTGTCAACTTTGGGTCTTCAAGTTGGTCGCAAACGGCCACTTTCTGTCCTGCACGGACAAGTTTTGGCAAATAAGTGTCGAGAGCATGATGCGGGAAACCTGCCATCTCGGTATCTGATGCTGCCCCTTTGCCGCGTTGGGTAAGTAATATGCCCAAAATCTCCGACACCTTGACGGCGTCATTTCCGTAAGTCTCATAAAAATCACCGACACGAAACAACAGCAAAGCATCAGGATATTTAGTCTTGAAACTGTTGTATTGTTTCATCATTGGGGTTTCTTCCTTCTTGTCCGCCATAAATGTTCTATTTACTGCAAAAGTACTAAGAAACTATTTTGTTTTTTTGTTTTTTTATTTTTTTCCTTTTTTCTTTTTGTTTCAGCCACTAACCCGCACACGATTGCGCAACTTATCTAAATATTTTCTTCGCAAATGGGGTCAAAAACACCATTTGCGCAAATTATCATTGGATTTTCTACGGAAAATCATCCTTCAAACAGTTCGTCTATAACCACCTCGCACTGAACGCCTTCGCTATGTGTGTTCTGCTTTACGCCCTCTGTGGTGATAAGGGTGAGCAACAGCGTTTTTTTCGTGCCCGTGTCACTAACAAAGGTTTCCATTCTGTCGTTCAGTTTTTCCTCGTATGATTGGTTGATTTCGTACTTTCCTTTCGAATACTTCATCTCGCATACATTGATTGTGTCGTCTTTTCGGTCGATTAGCAAATCAATCTGCGCCGATGAATTCCGCCACGAACAAGCTGTCGTCTGCACCCCACTGATTCCCAAAGCTTTCTTTATTTGTGGCAGATGAGCCAAGCATAGCCGTTCAAAGGCAATTCCGCTCCATGTGTTGTGAATGGGACTATTGAATGATGTTGTCCAAAAATTCTCGTCACGAAACATATTTTGGGCAATGAAATCAAAGTAAAACAGAGTATAAAAATCGATAAGTTGGAAGATGGTGTCGCTTTTCTGCCTTTTGTCGGTGGCTTTTTGAATGTTTCCGAAAGGCTCATAAGACCTTATAAACCCACATTTCTCTAGTTCTTCCAAAACAGTGCTTAACGCTCCGTTATCGGTTACACCTGCAAGTTTAACTATCTCCTGACGTGTCAGTCCCTTGCCCTTTGTAGCCAACACAGTAACGACCTGAATATGTGCGCAGGCTTTCTTGAACAATGCGTTGTAGAGATCACTAAATTCATATTTCAAGCGGGCATTGGGTGCAAAAAACAACAAATCAACGTTTTGCGCCACACTTTTGCTCTTATCCATCAGCGACATATAATAAGGTATGCCGCCCATTATCATGTAACACTCGGCTATTTGTTTTCTTGAATAGGAAAAACCGTAGGAACGGAAATAATCCTCACACTCTTTTAGCGTAAACGGCTCAAGCACAATCTGATGCGTAATTCTGTTGTGCAAACCTCCACGGCAGTGTATCAGATTGTCAATCATCCATGAGGTTGCCGAGCCGCATACCACTAATTTGATGTCATCGCGCAACGATGCCCAGCTGTTCCAAAAATTCTCCAATGCCGGCAAGAAACATGATTTGGCTGTACTGAGCCACGGAAGTTCATCGATAAAAATGATTTTATTGCCTTTTGGCAGGACCTCTAAATGCTTTGACAGTTCATAAAAAGCCAATATCCAGTTTTTGGGAACTTCAAGACGTTCGGTTTTGAAGTACTTCTGTATAGTGATTGCAAAATTGATAAGTTGCTCGTTTTTGGGTATCTCGTGCGCTCCCGTCAGGAAAAAAGCGAATTTGTCATTTGCTGCCTTTCGGATGAGAAATGTCTTACCGACACGCCTACGACCATAGACAACTATAAATTCAGAGCCTTTTGAAGTTAGGCAACTCGTAAGTACTTTATATTCAACAGTTCTTCCGATAAGTTTCTTTTCCATAATGGTTATATTTTCTGCGCAAAGATATAAAAAACATACAATTGCGCAACTTATTGAAATATTTTCTGCGCAAATGTGAGTAAAAAATATCATTTGCGCAGATTATCTTTGGATTCTCTGCTGAAAAAAGTGAAGGTTTATTCGTACTGTTCCCACAACTTGAACCTGAATTTCTTGCCCTTGTTGTTTGTGAACTTACCTTCAAAGCTGCCGCGGCACTCAAATTGTCCGTCGAAAGTACCTGAGTGGTTGCCTTTGGGTGTGTATTCCTCAAGCACCACGTGCATCGAGCCGTGTGCGTTGACGGCCTCAAGGTCCGTTTGCACTAGTTTCAACAAACTTTTTGGTCGGCTGTTGTAGTAGTAATAACCAACGCTGTCGCCGTCAGAGTAGGTGGAGAAATCAACGAACATCGTGATTTCATATTCGCCTATCTTACCAGTGTATTTGCTTGCGTTGGTGTTTTGGGCTTTTGCCGCACCAATGGACTAGAATGTGGTAAAAAGTAAGAATAGTAAGGTCTTTTTCACGGTAAACAGATTCTTTGTTTATGTCTTTATTTTCTACAAAGGTAATGCTATTTTTTGATTTTTTGCGGGAAGCCTCTTGCCATTCCCGAAAAAGTAGCATCTTTACTTCAGTTTTTTAAGGCGGATTCACACATCGGATGACTTTTGCGTTTTTAGTATTTCGTAAGCAAAAAACCCATATAAAGCGGCAATGTCAGCAGTTGACCTGTTCGACCGACATTGTAGTCGCCAAGTTTTATGGCACTGTGAACATGATACTTTTCCGAATGCTTCATAAGAGTGGACAGAGATTTCGCATTGCCAGTACGAGCCTTGCACTCCAATGGCGTACATTGACCGTCATAACGCATCACAAAATCAATCTCAATGCCATCGGTTTTATGGAAATAATAAAGTTTGCGTCCCATTTTGCCAAGAATGTCGGCAACGGCATTCTCAAATATTGCTCCCTTATAGCCAAACAAACTACCCTGAAGAATGTCAGACTGTGTTCCTTCGTCCAACATGCTTACAAACAGGCCAGTATCGGCCATATAAACCTTGAAACTATCGTATATTGCGTTTCCACTCAATGGTAACTCGGTTATCGACAGATTATAACAACGGCGAATAATTCCCGCATCCTCAATCCATTGCAGGCAGCTGACATACTCCTTGCTTCGACCTCCTTTTCTCACTGCCGAATATGTGAACTTTTTATTTTCTTTGCTCAGTTGTCTCGGTATTGACTCGAAACACTCGCGAATCCTGCTCCTGTCTTCTTGATAGGCATACTTGACCATATCGGTTTTGTAATTCTCAATTATATTACGTTGAATGGCGACAACTCTATTTATGTCGTGTTTGGCGAAAAAAACCTTGACAACCTCGGGCATCCCACCAACAATAATATATTCCAACATCAACTGCCTCATTCGGTCGTGGATAACTTTTGGGACAGGCTTTTCTTCTGTCAGTGATGCTTTCAGTATTTCCACCACAGAGTCTTGAATCCCATTAGCCCAGAGCCATTCTTCGAAATCCATAGGATACATATCAACTATATCTTCATAACCAACTGGTATGGAGGCGTTTGACTCTGAGGCTTTATAACCGCTTACACCAAGCTGCGATCCCGTGCATATTACATCATATCTGCCATCCAGCTTGAAAAACTTAAGTGAGGCTCGCGCCTGTGGACAATCTTGAATTTCATCGAATATCAGGCATGTTTTTCCCTCCTCGAATCGTGCCGACGGTACTGCAGCTGAGATTGCAACCGTCAAATAGTCGGTTAGCAATGAGCCATCGAAAAGGTTGCACAACTCTTTCTGCCCATGGAAATCTATGTAAACCACATTTTTGTAGTTTTTGCGTGCAAAATCCAACACAGAACTTGTCTTTCCACATTGCCGGCAGCCTTTCACCACCAATGGTTTCCTGTCTGGGTCATCTTTCCATTCGACCATATATTGTTCAATTTTTCTTTTAAACATTGCTTTACTGTATTTTGAACGCGCAAATATACACTTTTTCGGGCGACTTTTTACAAAGTCTTCACACTTTTTCGGGCGACTTTTTTGTGTTTCCATACACTTTTTCGGGCGACTTTTTGTGATTTTTCTTTTTCTTTGTACCAGCCTGTACCAGCCACAAAAAGTCCCGCAGGAAACATTCCTGCGGGACTTAGGTTTGTTGGTGTATTCTGCGGATTGCAAATCCAGCGGAACCTTTATTACTGATTGGCTCTAAAAATCATTGATACTCATTTGTTCTCCCTAATCCGTGTCGGGCGCAACCTTTACTTTTCCTCCCCAGCACCTCGAAAGTAGAATTACTATACACAAAAGAAGCGTGGCACTGATATACCACTTCTTCTAATGGAGGTCGTGAGAATTACCTTTATGGAAGAAATTGCAATCAGTCCACGCTAATACAGCGCGAACTATTACGCTCTCTTGCCATAGTTTAGAGTTCCTCACGTTTCCAACTACAAGACGAGCATAACGCTTCGTGTTCCAATATGATGACGGCACATGACCGCCGTAAAGAACGATGTAAATATACATTTTTTTAGAGAATGGCAAGGAGTTTTTTCAGAGAGTGTTGCTCTCAAAAAAGTGGACACGATGGGGTGAAAAATCACAATTAAAATTTTTCGTGTCCACTTTTTGTGACTGGTACACGTTAGGAAACGAATAATGCTTCAAAAGATGTGCATAAACCTCAAAAACGTGAAAATAATTTTGTAAACGTCTTATTTACAGTGTGTTATATTTTCCCCGTTCCGCTGAATTTGCAGTTTGATAATCTGACAAATTGTCGCCAAAGGCAATAAACCAACAATCCGAACACCCTCACAGAAAAGCCTCTTGCGGGATGTGATATTACAAATCGGGCTTCACCCTTTCGGTAAAGCCCGATAATTTAAAATGTATGAGTTAATCGTACAAATTCAACTCATTTCCTCAGTCCTGCCAGTTGCTGCTCTATCACGGAAATCTTTGCCTCGGTGTCGGCTTTTTTCTTGCGTTCCTTTTCGACGATGGCGGCGGGAGCCCCGCTCACGAAACGCTCGTTCGAGAGTTTGCCTTCAACGCTCTTCAGGAAGCCCTGAGCGTATTTCAGTTCCTCCTCGAGTTTCTTTATCTCAGCCTCCACATCGACACTACCGGCAAGGGGAACGAAATACTCGGTCGAGCCGACGATGAATCCGAAAGCACCGGCAGGGGCCTCGGCCACATAGCTCACTTCGCTCACGTTGCACAACTTTGCGATTACGCTGTCATACTCCTTGCTTGAGGCAGTCTCCTTCTCCTTGACAACCAACTGAACGGCTTCGCGGTTGGGTATGTTCTTGTCGGCACGTATTTTACGCACATTATTCACAACCTCTTGTGTGAAAGCAAACTGTGCAAGTATCTTTTCGTCAGCTGATTGTGCAGCTGGTTGTTGAGTAATAATAATATCGTCGCCGTCGCCACGCTCAGCTATAGCATGCCATATCTCTTCGGTGATGAAAGGCATGAAGGGATGCAGGAGCTTCATCAGATTTTCGAAGAAACCTATTGTGGTCTGGTATGTCACGGCATCGAGGGCTTGTCCCATAGGAGCCTTCACCATCTCAAGATACCATGAACAGAAGTCGTCCCAGATGAGTTTGTAGATGCTCATGAGAGCATCGCTGAGGCGGTATTTGTCGATGTTGTCGTTGGTCTCGGCCAGCACTTGGTTGAAACGTGCGTCGAACCATTTCACGGCCATCTTTGCGGCCTCGGGCTGTGCTATATTTGAATCCACTTTCCATCCTTTCACCAGCCGAAGGGCGTTCCAAATCTTGTTGCAGAAGTTGCGTCCCTGCTCGCATAGGGCCTCATCAAACGGGAGATCGTTGCCTGCCGGGGCGGTAAGAAGCATACCCATACGCACGCCGTCGGCGCCGAACTTCTCGATAAGCTCAATAGGGTCGGGTGAGTTACCAAGCGACTTCGACATCTTTCTGCCTAGCTTGTCTCTCACAATACCGGTGAAATAGACGTTCTTGAATGGGAACTTGTGCTGATATTCCTCGCCTGCCATTATCATACGTGCCACCCAGAAGAAGATGATGTCGGGAGCGGTGATGAGGTCGCTGGTTGGATAGTAGTACTTAAACTCCTCGTTCTCGTGGTCGAGTATGCCATTGAATAGCGACAAAGGCCACAGCCACGAGCTGAACCATGTGTCAAGAGCGTCCTCGTCCTGACGCAGGTCGTTGAGAGTGAGGTTCTTGTTGCCAGTCTTCTCTATGGCGAGTCTCAAAGCTTCTTCAGCTGTCTTGGCTACCACAAAGCCGCCTTCGGGCAAGTAATAAGCCGGTATTTGGTGCCCCCACCACAGTTGGCGACTGATGCACCAGTCCTTAATGTTCTCCAGCCAGTGGCGGTAAAGGTTCTTGTATTTTGAGGGATAGAAGTTTATCTCTCCATTCTCGACAGGTTCGAGGGCTATCTTGGCAAGATGCTCCATTTTGAGGAACCACTGCATCGACAGCTTGGGTTCGATAGGCACGTTGGTACGCTCGGAATAGCCAACCTTGTTGTTATAATCCTCTATCTTCTCAAGTAGGCCGGCCTCTTTCAGGTCGATGACTATTTGCTTGCGAACATCTTCGCGTGTCATGCCGACATAGATGCCAGCTGCTTCGCTGATGGTGGCGTTGTCGTTGAAGATATTGATGCTTTGCAGGTTGTGTTTCTCGCCCAACATGTAGTCGTTCACGTCGTGTGCTGGAGTAACCTTCAGGCAGCCTGTTCCGAACTCGATGTCAACATAGTCGTCTTCGATGACGGGGATTACACGGTTGACTAAAGGCACCACGACTTTCTTGCTGCGCAGCCACTTGTTCTTGGGGTCGGCTGGGTTGATACACATGGCGGTGTCGCCCATGATGGTCTCGGGACGGGTGGTGGCTACCACTGCATAGCGGCGGCCTTTCTCATCGGTGTGTATTATCTCGCCTTCGGCTCCTGTAGCACCTATTCCGTCATCCTCGTGGAGGTAATAGCGGAGGTAATAGAGTTTGCTGTGTTCATCCTTGAAAATCACTTCCTCGTCGCTGAGGGCTGTCAAGGCTTTGGGATCCCAGTTGACCATACGCACGCCGCGATAAATCAAGCCTTTGTTGTAGAGGTCGCAGAACACGCGAATGACACTCTTCGATCGTATCTCGTCCATGGTGAAGGCGGTGCGCTGCCAGTCGCACGAGGCACCGAGGCGCCGCAGCTGCTTCAGTATGATGCCGCCATGCTCGCGGGTCCAGTCCCAAGCGTGCTCGAGGAACTTCTCACGGCCTATGTCCTCTTTCTTGATGCCTTGCTGAGCTAATTTGTTCACGACTTTGGCTTCGGTGGCTATCGAAGCATGGTCGGTGCCTGGTACCCAACAGGCGTTCTTGCCTTGCATACGGGCACGACGTATTAATACATCCTGAATGGTATTGTTCATCATGTGCCCCATGTGAAGCACACCCGTCACGTTGGGGGGCGGTATCACTATGGTATAGGGTTCGCGTTCGTCAGGTGTGGAATGGAAGTAGTTCTTCTCAATCCAGTGTTCATACCATTTGCCTTCTATCTCAGAAGGGTTATATTTGCTGTCAAGCTCCATATTGTTGATTTGTTGAATCGTTTATCTGTTTATTGTTTAATTGACCCGAGACTGCGTGACACGAAATGTGTGGCTTTAGTCATAGTTACGGTCAGTGTCGGTATCATGGTGTTATTTCAAGTTAATGAAAGGCATTGTTCCGCCAAGCATATACTCGGGCAGTTTGCCGTCCCATTTCTGCACGGCTTCGTATTCGGTGAGTTTAGGGTTGTTTTCGAGAGCTGTGGCCTTGATGCGCATGGCTTCGGCATCGGCTTCGGCCTTTATCTTGGTCTGCTTGGCTTGCTCCTCAACTTGGACGGTGAGATTTTTTGCCTTCAGGGCGTTCTGTTCGGCAACTTGTTTCTCTTTGATGGCGTTCTCGAAGGCATCGTCAAAGTCAATGTCGGTGATTTGGAACTGTACATTGGTGAAATAAGTGCCGTCGAGATTTTTTCTCAAGAGGTTCTCTATTTCACTTCTAACTGCGTCACGGTTCTCAACTATGTGTGTTGCGGCGAAGTTACCAAAACTTTCTTTCATCGCACTTCTGATGAAAGGCTCAATTATTTTGTTGTGGTAATCATCTCCGACATTTTTAATCAGTTTGCTGACATTTTCGCGAACGAGGTCATAGTTGATGGTGTAAGCCACCTCGGATGTTTGCACATCGCGAGTGTAGCTATTCTCCTTGCCATCAAATTTTTTCCGCTGTATGTTCACTTTCTTAACGTCCTGAATGAAAGGTATCTTGGCATGGAGTCCGTCGGTAACAGCTTCGTCCTGAATCCTGCCGAAGGTACTCAAAACGCCCAGTTCGGTTGATTTAATGGTATAGAACGAACTGAAAAAGAAAATCAGTGCCACCACTATCAAAACACTAATAATAATAATTTTTTTAATTTTTTTCTGGTCAAGATTGGTATTCATCGTATTATTTTTTTAAATATTCTTGTATAGGTTATGTTCAATCAAGTAGCTATATGCCTTTTCGGGCATGAAATGCCTTACATCGATATTTTTAGCGATGCAGTCCCTGATAAATGTGGACGAGAGTTCGATGAGTGGGGTTTCGACAACCCTTACCGAAGAGTGTGTCAACAAATGTCCACCATTGTATCCCCTACGCGGGAACACGAGTAATTGAAAATTGTCAAGAATTGTCTCATAGTCCTTCCATTTGTCAAGATTCTGGAGGCTGTCCATACCACATACGAAAACGAACTTGTTGTCGGGATAGAGTTTGTCGAGGTGTTGCAGAGTGTTTATGGTGTAAGAAGGTCTTGGCATATACATCTCCACATCGTCAACCTTGATGGAAGGGTCTTCGCCAACGGCCAGGCGTGCCATCTCGAGGCGATGCTGGTCATCAAGCAGTTCTGCCTTGGGTTTGAGCGGATTTTGCGGTGACACAACAAGCCAAAGTTCGTCCAATTCGCTGAATGCAACCAGATAGCTGGCAAGCATAAGGTGGCCATGATGAATAGGGTTGAACGAGCCTGAATATATGCCTATGTTTTTCATTTTGAAAGAAACTCAGTGACCAATTTAAGTATCTCGTCCTTGGCTGTCTGCAGGTCATCATTGACAATGGTGAGGTCAAACTTTCCATCTGCGAATTTTGTTTCCCAGTCGGCCTTGGCGAGACGTTTTTCAATCTCTTCAATGCTGTCGGTCTTACGGTTGATGAGCCTTTGGCGCAGCACCTCTATCGACGGGGTTTTTATGAAAACGGAGAGAGCTTCGTCGCCATAAAATTTCTTGATGTTCACGCCACCGCACACGTCCACGTCGAAGGCGACATTCTTGCCCTCGCTGCGCATCTTTTCAACGACTGACTTCAAAGTTCCGTAACAACGTCCGGCATATACCTCCTCCCACTCTAAGAACTCGTCATTTTCGACTTGTTTCATAAACTCCTCTTGGCTTAGAAAATAGTATTCAACGCCATTTTGTTCGTTGCCGCGAGGTTCTCGAGTAGTTGCCGATACTGAGAACGCCAACGATGGGATGTTCTCCATCAGATGGTTCACCAATGTTGATTTGCCAGAGCCCGATGGGGCTGAGAATATGAGCAGTTTCCCTTTTTTCATTTGTAGTTATATTATAAAGACATATTTGGCTGTTATTTCTCACTATTTAGCGACAGCATTCTAACTTCCTCTTCGACTTCCATTGTTACTTCCTGTTACAAAATGTTGCACACTTGCTCTTTTATCTTTTCAAGTTCGTCCTTCATGTGCACAACAATCTTTTGGATTTCAACATCATTGGCTTTCGATCCAAGAGTGTTTATCTCGCGTCCCATTTCCTGTGCTATGAAACCAAGTTTCTTGCCGGCTTGGTCATTATCGCATGTCTCGTTGAAATAGTTACAATGTTGGCGCAAACGCACCTTTTCCTCGGTAATGTCAAGTTTCTCAAGATAATAGATAAGTTCTTGTTCGAAGCGATTCTCGTCATATTTGTTGTCGGCAGTGAGGTCTGACAGATTTTTAAGGATACGCTGTTTTATGTTTTCGTGACGCGATTTCTCGTAAGGTTCGACCTGTTCTAGAAGACTGGCAATAAGTTTTGAACGCAGCAAGAGGTCGTTTTTAAGTATGCCACCCTCCTTCATGCGGAATGCATCGACTTTCTCGAGGGCGCTGTTCAGTGTTTGCTCAATTGTCTTTATGAATTCATCATCGTATTTGACTTCCGTAGCAGCCAACACACCAGGCAGGCGGAACACGAGTGATGCCATGTCGGCAGGCTCATCTATACTGGTGTTTCTGCATATATTTTTTATTTGGGTTGCATAGTCTTTCACCATAGCCTCGTTAAAGGTGCAATCCCCATTATCTGCATCGGTGATGGTTATCACAACATCGACTTTTCCACGCTGTAGCTTGTTGCCAACAATGTTGCGCAATTCTATCTCGACGCTGCGAAGTTCTGTAGGCACCTTCATTTGGAGGTCAATCTGCTTGCTGTTCAAAGCCTTGATCTCGATGGTTATTTTTTTGTTTTGGCATGTTGTCTCGGCTATTCCATAGCCCGTCATTGAACGTATCATATATGCAGTTTTATTTAGCAAATTTACAAAAAAAAATAGTGATACGGATTATCGTTGTATTTATTTAGGAAAAGATGTACAATAAAACGGCAAGTGCTGGCTATTCCTGTTTCATTCTCTCCAATTCATCGGATATGGTTCTAATGAAATCGCCCGACTGTCCCAATTGCTGCCAAATAAGCATTCCCTCGCCGCTAAAGAGCAACATGTGGGGAGGGTTGGTCACATTAAGTGACGATTTCAGCCTTCCTTCAGTGTCGGCCAATGCAACGAAATCCCAATTATGTTGTTCGACAAAAGGCTTAACTTGAGCCGACGAGCGGCTGTCGTCGATAGCTACGGAATAGATGTTCAGTCCATATTTGCTGCGAAGGTACGAATACTCGTCGTTAAGTTGGTCGAGAGCCTTGGTGCAGTTACACCATGTTGCCCAAAATACAAGCAGGGCTGGTTTTCCTTGGGCCATTCTGACTGCATTGCCATTTATGTCTTTAAGAGCAATATCTGGCAAGGCCTTAGCATTTTGCGAGAGTCCATTAAGCGCAAAGGCAGCAACAAATGATAATATGAATACAAAACGTTTCAAGGTTCTTTTTACTTAATTTGCTATTCTTCTTCAGTTTCAGTTATTTCACAATAGACTTCAAGCATTCTGCAAGGTTCTGCGGCAATAATATTGACCTTATTGACACTGTTTGGTATCAAGATGCACTCTCCGCTATTTGCAAAAATCGAGCCATTTTCCCATTGCAGCATAAATTTTCCATCAACACAGAAAAGTATCACGAACGAATCGACGGGAGAATAGTCCTTCATCATCTGTCCGTGCAGGTGCAGACTGTTTGAAACGAAGAAAGGAGAGTTTACAACAGGCACGGTGGCATTTTTTGCTTCAATGTCGTAATCGGTCTTTTTGCAATCAACCAAGCTGAAGTCGATGGCGTCGATTGACTCGGGAATATGCAGTTGGCGTTTCATGCCTGCCACATCGATACGGTCCCAGTCGTATATTCTGTAGGTCACATCGCTAGTTTGCTGAATCTCGGCCACCATAATACCAGGGCCCAAGGCGTGTATCATTCCTGCCGGGATGTAGAAAACCTCGCCCTTATCGACGTTAACCATATTGAGATAACGCTCTAAATTGTTTGATTTCAGTATGTCTATATACCTTTCATTGTCAATGACATGATTCAGTCCCATGACCAGTTGAGCATCTTTATCAGCCTGCATCACATACCACATCTCCGTCTTGCCGTTTTCAAAGCCACGTTTACGCGCCAACTTGTCATCAGGGTGGACCTGTACCGACAGCCAGTCGTTGGCGTCGATTACCTTTATCAGCAGAGGGAACTGTTCTCCATAAAGATTAAAGACCTTCTCACCCACAAGGTCACCCATAAAGGTCTCCACCAAGTCGTTAATCTCGTCGCCTGCGAAGTCACCGTTGGCCACAACGCTTTGCTCATCCCAAATGCCCGACAGGAGCCATGCTTCGCCGCAATTGGGCATCGCACCATAATCCTGTTTCAAAACAGTCTTGATTTTTTTTCCTCCCCATATTTTGTCTTTATAGATGGGTTTGAACTTCATTGGATACAGAACACTCATGCTATTCTATTTTAGTTGCAAAGATAATGATTTTTATTGTATGAAATAACGTGAATCATAAAGACTGTGCCAAAGCGCTGAAAACAGCCTTAAAATTGTGCCCATAGCGACTGTAAAGCAAAAAGATTTAATTAGGGAAACAACCCACTTTGAAATAAAGTTATCTTTGCAACACAATTCGTTCAAGATGTACAGCATAAAAAGCAGAGTTACTACAAGTTGTTGTGGCAGCGATGGGTGCATGAGACTTTATTCGGCACTCATTATGATGCAAGATTGCTCGGAGTTATGGATAGAGAGCGAGCCGAAATACCAACAGTTTTTAATTGACAATGGCATGGCTCAACTGCTTGCTTCGCGCCAAGTTGAGGTGATACGCAAGCCACGCTACAAGGAAGAGATAACTGTCTCCACAAGCGTTTATGACATAACTCCACTCTACGGCCTCCGAAACACATTCATCTACGATGCCAATGGCGAAGTGTGTTTCAAGTCGTACAGCACAGGTGCTTTTGTAGATATGGCGACAGGGTGCCTACACCGCATTGACGACGAAGTGCAAAAAGGCATGCTCATTAATGACAAGCTCGACATGGACTATAGGGAGCGCCACATCAGCATTCCGAAAATAGAGCCAACGCAATGCCGGCCAATAGAAATACTACGCTCCGACATCGACTACAACCGCCATGTCAACAATGTAAGCTACATACGCATGGCTCTCGACTTGTTGCCCGAAGGATTTGAAGTTAGCGGCATGAGAGTGGAATACAAGTCGCAAACACGCTTTGGCAACACACTTCAGCCGTTAATGTACGCAAATGGCGATAGCATTGTTGTGAATTTGACAGCCAACGGACACCCTTGCGCCATTGTAGAGTTTGTGAAAACCAAATAAACTTTTTTGATCGCACAAAACAATTACAAGCCTATTTTTCGGTTTTGTTTTTCACTTATATTTGCATTCACATCACAAAATAAAAATGACGATGAATAGAAGGACTTTATATTTTTGCTTATTGGCAAGTTTGGCAATGTCATTATTGTCGTGCCAAGAAACCGATATATTTTCAAAATCAAAAATATGGAAACACGGGGTTTACTCCAAATATGACGCTGCCAAATATGAATCTGTATTTGAAGGAATGGAGGTCGATATAGTTTATTCGACAGATAAAGATGACTTGTTTATTGGCCGTTTGGAAGACGATGCCCAAAAGAACGAGTCGTTTGACAATTGGCTTGCCATGCTGAAAAAGCCAAGTTCGGTGAAACTGTGGATTGATTTCAAGAACCTTTCAGCCGACAATTGCCATAGTGCCATAGCAAGTTTAGACCTTTTGGTGACGAAATATGGAATAAAAGACAACGTCTTTGTCGAAAATCAAGACATAGCTGCACTTAAACACGCAAAGAATTCGGGTTTCCATGTGATTCTTTGGGTCGATAACCTTCACTATTGGCGCAGCCCACACACAAGAGACGACAGCATTAGCATCTGTAAAGGCATACGCAAAAACATCGACAGACTAAGTCCAGATGCCATAAGTTGCGAGTTCACGGCCTATCCGATGCTTTGCGACTCTTTTCCTGAACAAAACGTATTGTTTTGGGACACTCCTAAAGAGTACACCGAGGAAAATATAAGGCACACCCAAAACCTTTGCCGCAACAAAAGCGTGAAAGTGGTCTTGGTGGACTATCCACAGCCAATAGAATATTAGTTTCTTGCTCCTAGTATATTTATTTTCAGATTTTTAAGTGTCACGGTATGAGTTGGATCCCACATGTCATCCTTATGTGTTGGGAGTAAATAAATCTTAAGTTTCATGTCATCGGACTGCCCTACCGAGAAAACTTTGGTCATCTCAAGTTTCTGCCATTTCATGGCTATGGGGTAGCGTTCAGTTATGTATTTTGAGATGTAGTCAGATGAATAAACATTTTCCATATTGTTGCCACTGCATTCAACAACAAGGCTTATGAACTTGTCTTGCCACACATTGCCCGTATAAAAGATATCGGCAGTAAGCACAAGTTTCAACTCGTCAAAGCCTTTGTCCAAATTTATTGAATAGATATCTTTCGATGTTGCCTTTGACACGCTAGGTTTTTTGGGTTTCGACGCACAATAGACAGAGTCGGATAGTTCCATCATCTCGACAATTTCCCAATTTATGTTGCCCACAATGGGGTGTTTGGTCAATTTGTTGTTCGAATATACATAATTGTCAACAGAAACCATAGTCTTGAACTTGTCGGCCATATCATCAGCAATGTCCGTATTGTCGCAAACTTGAACATCAACACCATCGACAATGCGCCATAATGGGTGTTCTTTATTGTCAATAGTGTAATAATAATCGCCGTAAACAAAATCAGACAGTTCTCTACAATAATGCAGGAAGTACTGTTTTAGGTTAGTATGGAACCCGTCCGAGGTATCAAGGCCTTCGCTCACCCAGCTTACGGTTTTGGGAGTATTGACTCCAAAGTTATCGCGCAGGAGAGCCATCATTGATGGAGTGATGTCGTTATGCGAGACCAGGGCATCAAAACGTCCAGTCTTTTCAAGCAATGGCGACCATATAATCAGAGGCACATGATAAGCGTCAAGCGGGTTTTCGGGATGCAAGTTCATACTATGGTCGCCTGTGATGATGAATATGGTATTGCCATCATTGTCCAAGTTGTTGTATCGCTGGACAAACCTACGCAAAGCGTTGTCTGTATATAAAGTGGCTGCCATCTTGCCAGTCATATTGGCCTGAGCCCCCCTATTGGCCGCCCCATCATAGAACATTCTCTCTGCCTCCTTGTCGCAAAGTTGCAAGTCTTCGTGTTGCGAGATGGTAATGAACAAGTCCAACGAGGGCTTGCCATTGTCTCTTTTCTCTATTATGTCCATGCTTTTTTGGAACATTACGTCATCATGATAGCCCCAATAAGTTCCATCGCGGTGTTCCGACTTGTCTTTCCCGAAAGACTCGTATAATGGGGACATATAGTCAATTTTTTGAGCCACCAAATAATCGTAAACCCTATCGAAAGCAAAATTGCCGGCATAAAAGGCGTTTGTCTGATAGCCGTTGTCAGCCAATATTGACAACATACTGTTGTGGTGAGGGATGTCGCCAAACTGGAAACCTTTCAATCCGTGAGGCACCGAACCGGTAACGGCAGGCACAGCCCCGAAACTACGTGGCGTTGTAGCCATACAATTAACCCATAGAAGAGAATGCTTAGACAAAGAGTCGAGAAATGGGGTGTAGCTTATGCCTTCCTTGTTTATGCCAAACAAATCAGCCCCCAGCGATTCGACTATAATCACCACAACATTGGGTTTTGCGTCAGATTTCTTGAAATACGTTCCCAACACATTCTCGATATTGTCGTTACGATCCAGCGGATATTCTTTATCCACGACATCCCTGTCGGGAAACATTTTAAGATACCTATCGACTGCGTCAGGGTCATAATCTGTTTTTGACAAACTTATCTCCCTTCCATCCAAAAACTCGTTCCCTTTAATGCACGCCCTTATGCAATACATCGTTTTGTTCACGACAACCTTATCTTGGTCGGTGTTTATTGTGAAAAACATGGGTATTGAAACCGCCATCATCAAAACGGCGGCATACACATAAGCTTTATGTATATTTTTCTTTGAAAGCCATACAGATACAATGACATAAACGAGCAACAAAAACACAGTTCCTATTATCATCCAAACATTTATGGCACTTTTTACGGTATGCGCCATTTCCCACAGCGGCCTAACAACCAACTCCTTGCCCATTACAATACCTGTTGTTGAACGATAGGCCATCAATCCCACCTCGACAATCAGCATTATGCCCAAGAAAGTTGCCGCCACGTAGGTAGCAGCCTTTTCTGACAAGAGTGAAGTCGGCACATACAACAAGAATGCCACGGCCGATATAAAGCCACATGCGATGATGTTTCCATATAAGAATCCGGAAAAACTATTTATCGCACTAAGGTTCAATGCGGCCTCGCACATCTTGGCAGCAAGCAGCGCTATGACAAAACATATTACGAGAATGGAAAAATGCTTCAATTTAGCTACCCAGTCCATATATAATTTCTTTTATGCAAAGATAATCATTTATGTATAGCAAAGAAAGGGACACAAAATTTTTGAGTCCCTTTCCAAACCTTGGTTAGCATTTATTTACTTAAACGCATTTTCGCTAAGTCCCTTTCCGCTCAAGGCGAGGTCTTTCATATAACCAGGAACGGGTTTGCCCAAATATTTGTCAACATAAATCTTAGACAAATATTGGCCTAGCATAAATCCATGTCCGCGCAAGCCTGTCAGCATACCCACTTCTGGGTCAACGATGTAGCGAGGCTCCATGTAGTAGCCTGCCCACACAGCGTGGAATCCAACGGAAGCGAGGTTTGGAATCCAGTCGGAGAAGACTTCGCTAACTATCTCCAAGAATTCCTTGCTGTTGTATTTCAGGTTCTGGCGTGCCTCGAAGGCATCGCAGTCGGGTGAGGCGCAGCCTATTATCTGGCCTGTGTGCAGGAACTGCTGTCCATAAACGGCACCAAAGCCCTTGTAGTGTCGACGGTCAATGACCATATCGAGCGAGTCGCCCATCTTGCCGAGGTTTGGCAGTCGGCGTGTGATGAAAGCCTGGTGCTTCACAGGATACAATTGGGTATCGATGCCAAGCATATCGGTGAACTTCTCTGCTCCCCAACCAAGTGAGTTCACAAAGTGCTCACAAGTAAACTCCACAAACTGCTTGTCGTGGGTGCGGACAAGGGCAACATACTTGTCGCCGTTCTTGCATACCGAGAGCAGTTCACAGTCTTCCATCAGCTTACCGCCATGCTCAACGGCTACGCCACGTATGAAGTCGATGGTGCGGCCAGGGGTAGCTTGCCAGCAGTTGTTCGAGACAAGTGCGTGACTGTAAGCATTGCTTTCCACATTCCACAAAGGAGAGATCTCATTGCGGAAGTCTTTCTTTTCAATCATATATGCATCACTCCATGCGCGTGAAGCATCAAGAGCCTTATAGGTAGCCTCATCGTGAACAAGGTTAACATAGCGGGTCATCTTGAAGTCAATGTTATGGACTGCCTGGATCTGCTTGAATATTTCCAAGTTGTGGTTTGCAATATCAGAAATGTCAGGATTTGAGAATGCAGGACGGCCACCACCTATGCAACGCCATGAAGAGCCTTGGTCGTAGTTGATTAGTACGGGGTTCAAGCCCGCTTCGGCGAAATAGCGGAATGCGCCACTACCGGCAATGCCACCACCTGCTATAAGAACCTTAACTTCTTCCTTGCGTACATTATTACCTGTTTGGAACACAAACACCTCTTTGGCATTAGGATTATAAAGGTCTCCCAGTGTAACTTGGTTGGCCAGAGGTGCACGTGGTGACGACTCTCCCACCAACTCTATTCCGTGCGAACGCAGTATCTGACGGGCGCGCGACACGCAGCGTTTTCCGCGGCACGGACCCATACCCATACGGGTGATGTGTTTCAGTTCGCCAACGGAGATGTATTTGCGGTCGCCAATGACATTAAGGATGGTTTTGAGGTCAACATCCTCGCAATGGCATACGTATGTCTCACTTTCTACATCGCGCAGAGGCTTGAACTCAAGCGGTATGGGATAGCGTTCTTTGAGTATGAAACCGCGAGCGGCAATGATTTGTTCGCCCGTGATGTTGGTTGCCTTGACACGAACGACATGGGTCTTGTTGGGCTTGCGCAGCACCTTTTCTATGACACCTTCTCCAACAGGTTTGCCGTTATTGTCGATGAGGAAAACTTCCTTGTTCTCGTCAACATCATACTCGACAGGCAAGAACAATGTGTTTTTGTTTATGTCATAGCCAAAGATGGCAAGTCCCGGACAATGGTTAACGCACTGCATGCAGCCTATGCACTTGCTGTAATCGACAGTGGGGGTTGTGTTGGTGGCTGGTTTTGTGATTGCGCCTTGCGGGCAACTGAACGAGCATGGGTTACATGCGAAACCATAGAGGCAGTCAAGTTGCACGAATGGTTTTTCGGCCATACGCTCCTTGCTCGGCAGGTTAGGTTTCTCCAACATGCGGACAGGGTGCTGTTGCGAGTCGATGTATTGGCGTGATATCTCAAGATATTCGTCGTAGTTGATGCGAATACCGAGGTTCTGGGCCACTTCATAGGCAGCCTGCTTGCCACGCAGCACAGCACTTGTACCCTCGCCAATACGGACAGCGTCACCACAGCCGTAAGTGTTTAGGCCAAAGACTTGTTTTCCCTTGTTGAGCAGTTGGTCGTCGGGAACAAGACCGGTACAAATATTGATAATGTCAATATCATCAATTACCTTTTCGGTACCTGGTATTGGTTTGAAATTCTTGCATTCAGCTATAACGGCGCCTATTATTCCTGTGTAATCTTCATTTGGGATAGCCTTTAGCAGCACATGCGAGGTAAGGATCGGGATACCAAGACGACGCACACGGTTGGCCTGAACAGGGAAGCCTCCTTCGTGGTCCATTCCTTCAATAATGGCCTTAATTTCGGCACCAGCCTGCATTCCCTGATAGGATGTCAGATAGCCTATGTTACCTGCACCGACGGTTAAGACACGTTTGCCAAGCAAGGTGTTTTCCTGGTTCATCATCTTCTGGAACACGGCGGCGGTATATACGCCCGGCACGTCATCGTTCTCGAAAGTAGGCATGAAAGGCACCGCACCTGTAGCCACCACAAGATGTTCGGCATCAACATAGCCTATTTCCTGAGTGACTACGTTCTTTATGGCAATACGTTTGCCTTCGAGCAAGTCCCACACGGTGTTGTTGAGTAATATGCCCTCGTGGTTGTCGCCGGCAAGGGTCTTGGCGATGTCGAAGCCACGCATTCCGCCAAATTTCTTTTCTTTCTCGAAGAAGAAGAATTGGTGGGTCTGCATGTTGAACTGTCCACCTATGTTGGCGTTGTTGTCGATGACTATGTTCGGTATGCCCAGTTCGTTGAGTTTCTCGCGGCAAGCCAGACCGGCAGGGCCAGCGCCTATGATGGCGACGGTGGTCTTGTAAACCTTGACTTCGGCCTGTGAGTTGGCTTCAACTTTGGGCTGGTAGTCCTTGGGTATCTCGCGCACCTCTTTCACGCCATCTACCTTGGTGATGCAGATACGGCGTATCTTGCCATCAACAAGCATCTCGCAGGCACCGCATTTGCCTATGCCGCATTCGAGGCTTCGGTTTCGACCGTCGAGGCTGTGGCTGTGTACGGGGAAACCCGCTTGGTGCAAAGCGGCGGCTATGGTCTTGCCACGCTGTCCACGCACCACTTGACCTTCATAAGAAAATTCTACCAAATCCTCGGCGGGGATTTCTAGAATAGGGTGTTTCTCAATTTTATACATAGTTTGTCGATTTTGAGTTAGCAAAATAATAGTCGCAAATTTACAAAAACTATTAAAAAACAAGTTTTTTGTTGATTTAATTTTTCTTGCACAAGAATTTGTATCAATTGCAGAATTGAAGTTGCTTCAAAACTGTCATAATAATATCTAACTATATGTATAACAGAGATTTAAAATTACCAAATGTTTTGATAAAATTGAAGTGACACTTCAATTTTGTATAAGTTTAATACTTTGTTTTTAGCTTTGCGAGTGATACTCCATTTTCCCCGACAAACACGAATCAAACATTATTTTGTAAAGAAAAATCAAAAAAACATTGTTGGCATTGTAAAATGATGTATTGTTTGCATCAACAAGTGCCGAAAAGTGTATAAAACGCACACAAATCAGCAGTTATTTAAGAAGAGATATAATTGATGTTTTCAAGCAGTGGAAAGAGAAACCGAAACGCAAGCCCATCCTTTTGAAGGGTGCCAGACAGATAGGGAAAAGTTGGGCAATGGAAACTTTCGGAAAAGAGTGTTTCGACCACTGCGCTAAATTCGATTTCGACCGCCAGCCAGAGGTGAAGTCGGCATTTCAAGTCACAAAAGACCCGAAACGCATCCTTAAGGAACTGGCTTTACACAGCGATGTTCCACTGATTGCAGGAAAAACGCTGCTGATATTTGACGAAATACAGGAATGTGAGGAAGCATTCAACAGCCTGAAATACTTTTGCGAGGAAGCACCTGAATTTCACGTCATTGCGGCAGGCTCATTGCTTGGCGTGGCCGTGAAAAAAACGCAAGATGACCGTTCCTGTCGGCAAGGTGGAGGTTATAAGGATGTTTCCCGTGTCGTTCAAGGAATTCCTTCGTGTCAGCGACGAAAAGACTTTTGACTATTTGGAAAGCCTTAGAGATCCTGCTCATCTGCCAGAAATCGTCTTGAACAAGCTGAAGACCGAATACCGCCGTTATATGATAAGCGGAGGAATGCCTGACGCCGTTGTAGCCATGCTGGAAAGCCAAGGAATGCAGGCTTTAGACAATATCCTGCAAGACATTCTGGATCTTTACGAGCTTGATTTTGCCAAATATGCCGATCCGCTCCAAATCCCGCGCATCCATGCTATCTGGCACTCCTTGCCCTCGCAACTAGGGAAACAGAACCGCAAGTTCATCTATAAAGTGGTGAAGGCGGGGGCGCGCTCCAAGGATTACGAGGACACACTGTTGTGGCTTGAGGAGGCAGGAATGATTTATCGCATCAACAACATAACAAAGCCCGGAATGCCGATCAAGGCTTACGAACGACCCGACGCTTTCAAGGTATATGCCTGTGATTGCGGTCTGTTACGGAAACTGACCAATCTACCAGGCAATGTCATTTTGGACTCAACGGCCAATTATACAGAGTTCAAAGGAGCGATGGCGGAAAACGCAGTCTTGCAGTCGCTAATGCCAATGATGAGAGGCCAATCTCCCAATTACTGGTCGCCCGACAGCAAGGCCGAGGTGGAGTTTGTCATTCAATGGGAAGATGAAATCGTCCCCGTTGAGGTGAAGGCTGAAAATTGTGTCAGTGGTCGAAGTATCACCGTCTATTATCAAGCGTTTCATCCCCGAAACCGAATCCGCATTTCTTTCCTCAACCTTCAGCGCAACGGCAACCTGCTCAGTTGTCCCTCGCCTTTGGCCGAATGGTGCTGGGAATGGATTTAAGACAATAGAAGCGAAATTGAAGAAAAACATCTTTTTCTATCTGAGTTTTAAGCAAAGAAAACCTCCTACTATAAAAAAGTCGTAGGAGGTTGATTAATTCAAAATCAGATAAATTTGTTTTTCAGAAAGATCTTACCGCGCGGACTTGTAGTTCGTATGTTTTTTCTTCTGACGAGGCTCTTCCTGAGGCGGAAATGTTGTAAGCTTCTTCCTGTCCATCTTCTGCTTCAGTGCTGCACCAATACCAATCAAAAGTAATTGGTTGACCGCCTGCCGCTTGAAGCATCCTTGAAATGAACCCGTCTTCGCCGCCGCAGTTGTTATTTCCTTTTTTCCCGTTATCAGGGTTCATGTTGTAGTTGGCAATGGCAATCAAGTTCCAGAGTTCGCCTGCACTAGGCAGATACCAGCCGTTACCATGACGAGCACACCACTCGGCGGCAGGAGCCTGTCCCCAGCCCAACTGGTTGATTATCATCTGCGTTTGATTTGCTCCCAGTCCTATGTTGCAGTAAGTAGAAATATTTTTCTCATTGGGCAGCATATAAATGTCCTGGCATTCTTTTGTCTTTTTTGCGTTCTGCCACTTTGCCGTTGTCTGGTCTAATGACACCGCCAAACCATGTCCCATGCCATCGAGGAAGAAGATTATTCCGCACGAGCCATCGGGGAAGCATATTTTGCCTCCCACCTTGGCAATGCCGTTTCTTACATCCGCTTCATTGTAGCTTTGCACCTGCATATAGCCCATATTGCCTCCATAGGGGTTCATTTGCGGGTTGTTGTAGGTAGGCTGCTGGTATGTCTGTTGGGGTTGCTGGTTTTGATAATATTGAACCTGTTGAGGCTGATTCTGATAGGTTTGTGGTTGTTGATAGTTCGGTTGTGCGGGTTGTACTTGGGTGTCTTGTGGCTGTTGGGATTGCGGTTTAGATTGCACGGAAACCACTATGTTTTGTTGCGGTTGTGCGGAAACCGTGGGCTTTTTTACCTTGTTTATAACTTTTATGATAGTGGCTTCCAACTTATTTCGCAAATCTATTGTCTGTTCTGTTGCGCCAATATTGTCTGGTGCCACATTACAATTTACTATAAAAATGTCGCCATTTTGTATTATCTCCTAAATTCCGCAGAATAAAAATTTGCTAATTCAAGAAGGAGTGTTTACATTCGATGCGCACGTTCTGGGTTGTTGAAAAGTCGTGATGTGGTTGCGGAGTGGCTTTTTTTGAGGTTGCAGTGCACAACTTCCCCCACCCGGCGTGGCCGGGGAATGGTTTGAGCCAAGAAGACG
>JAZLGA010000052.1:0-42033 GCA_045616045.1 Bacteroidales bacterium
TATCACCCGTTTTTACGGTTTCACAGCACAAAAATAGGTGAAATTATTGAGAAATGCAAGTCGTTGCTAAGTTATTTATTAACAACGGCTTGTCATTTCTCAACAACCAAAAATCAAGAATAATCTGCGGAATTAAGGGTACTTTTGACAAAAATATGAGAGAGTTGCTGCTGCCCATATCATCGTTATATGCTGCCGTGCTTGTGATAAGACATTCCATGTACGACATGGGGATTATGCGTTCAAACGGAACAGACGTTCCTTCAATATGCATCGGCAACCTTGAGCTTGGCGGGACGGGCAAGACGCCCCTCACGGAATATGTTGCAAGGCTCTTGATGGGAAAAATGAATGTGGCAATAGTTAGCGGAGGCTACAAAAGGAAATCAAAAGAGACAGTTATTGCCGATGCCAACGCTACCATTGACGAACTCGGCGACGAGGCCATGCAACATCATTGCAGGCTGGGCAACAAGATAATGATAGCCGTGGCAAAAAACAGGATGGCAGCAGTCAGCAAACTATATGAGCAGTCTCCCACTCCCGATGTCATCATCTTTGACGACGCATTCCAACACCGCAAAGTAAAAGCTGGACTCAACATAATAGTCACCAATTTCTCAAATCCGTTCTACAACAACCACCTAATACCATCCGGCACCCTTCGCGACATAAAATGCAGGGCCAAGTCAGCCGACATTTTCGTTGTCGGAAAGACACCCGACGACGCAACCGAAAGCGACAAAGGCCAGATAAGGGCCAAGCTGGCCCAATACGGGAACCAAAGCGTTTATTTCTCATCATTGGCATACGGCCAAGCCATTGCGTGCAATAAGGCTGCTCAAAAGACCTTGTTGGACAACGAGACAGACATCATTGGAGTGTGCGGCATAGCACAACCCGACTACTTCATCAAACACCTTGAAGGCAACTACAATGTCAGTGAAAAAATGGCATTCAACGACCATCATGCCTTTACCGAGAACGACATTAACAGAATGGTGGCTGATTCAAAAAAAAACAAAATAGTCGTCACAACAGAAAAAGACGCCATGCGTCTGACAAAAAATCCATATTTTAGCAAACTAAAAGACACACCAGTATTTTACATACCAGTCGGGGTAAGGCTCAACAGCGACGAAGCCCCGCTTTTAAGCAAGGAGATATTGAATTATGTTGCAGAAAATAAACAAGGCAACGGCCTTCATAAACGAAAAGACTAATGGCTTCAAGCCAGAATTTGGCATAGTGATGGGTAGCGGTCTTGGTGGTCTGGTTAACATCATCGATACACAACACACCATACCATATTCCGAAATACCCGGCTTTCCAACATCAACAGTCAAAGGGCATGGTGGAAACATGATGTTCGGCACCACAGCAGGGAAAAAAATTGTAGCCATGCAAGGACGCTTCCACTATTACGAGGGCTACTCGATGAATGAAATCACATTCCCCATTAGAGTCATGCACAGCTTGGGGATAAAGTCACTCATCCTCACCAACGCTGCCGGCGGCATAAATACCAACTTCCGCGTGGGCGACATAATGCTCATCACCGACCACATAAGCCTCATGCCAAACCCATTGATAGGCAAGAACATCGACTTTTTAGGGCCTCGTTTCCCCGAAATGAGCGTTGCCTACGACACAAATTTGCTTGACACAGCCAGGAAAATAGCCTGTGACAACAAGATAGAAATTCACGAAGGGGTCTATGTCGCAGTGACTGGCCCCACATACGAGACACCTTCCGAATACCAGTTCTACCGCATCATAGGCGGCGACTGCGTAGGCATGTCAACAGTACCCGAAGTCGTCATAGCACGACACATGTCGCTGCCAGTTTTTGCTATATCGGCAATAACCAACCTGGGCGGAAAAGAACCGAGTTGCAAGGTTGCACACGAAGATGTGCTGAAAGCCTCATCAATAGCAGAACCCAAAATGGCAACCATAATAAAAGAAATGCTGAAAACACTCTGACAAGAATGGACAATACAAAAAAGACATTTTTCTTATCAGACTTCCATTTGGGGATACCAACGCTGAAAGACAGCCACCAACGTGAACTCAAGCTGCTGCGTCTGCTCGACACGATACGTCCCGAATGCGATGAACTTTACATCATGGGCGACATGTTCGACTTTTGGTTTGAATACAAGACCGTGATACCCAAAGGCTTCGTCAGGATACAGGGCAAGCTGGCACAATTCACCGATGCCGGCATACCAGTCCATCTCTTCATCGGCAACCACGACCTATGGGCTTTCGGCTACCTTCACGACGAGTTGGGCATAGAACTACATCGCGAACCACTCGTCAAAACCATTAAAGGCAAAAAGTTCTTTCTCGTCCACGGCGACGGTCAAGGCCCAGGCGACAAAGGCTATAAGTTCCTCAAGAAAGTGTTTGAATGCAAATTCAACCAGCTCCTGTTCAAGTGGCTACATCCCGACTTGGGCATAGGACTGGCTTTAAGATGGTCGCACAAGCATAGGCTTAAAAAACTGAAAAACGAAGTGGAACGAGGCTACTACAACGACATACCAAAGACACGGCTCTATCAATACGCACAAGAACAGGCCGCACTCGACCCTACTATCGACTTCTTCGTTTTCGGCCATCAGCACAAGCCCATGCAATACCCCACCAGCGACCATGCCCAAACCACCATCGTCGGCAACTGGATTCGTGATTTCAGCTATGCGGTATTTGACGGAGAAAGTATAGAACTGAAGAGGTTTGAGGGATGTTAAAATCCGTTTACCCTATCTTTCCACTTCCATTGCAATCAGGATATGAAGGACAACTCCAAAACTCCTTACCAGCATTGATTCCTTTTTAGGCCATACGCTTTATCATAGGCTTACCGCACTTAGGGCAAGCGGGAGTTTCTTTTTTTTCGCTTTGCTCGGTTCGATAGGCAAGCCTTTCACTGGTCAAAGCCTCAGTGAAGCCACCTTCCTTGCGAAAAGACGAAAGAAGTGTCTCAATCTGCTTGCCCAGCATTGATATGAGGCGGTTGCAAAGAATGAGCAGGCAATTTGTCTCGGTTATAGAATCTTTTGAGCAGAACCATTCATCAAACTTATGTTTCTATGCGAGAATGTGCATACCGCTCAAGTGTTGGACATCATCTTTATAAACGGGCTTATCAAGCCAAATAGCACTCAATTTCACATACTCCTCAGACCTGATGGACCACGGTATTTGCTCGTGCAGCAACAGCCAGTTCTCATAATCATTAGCCTACTCCGCGAGGCTTGCCCTAGCTACATCAGCGAGTTTCATTTCAGTCTCCTTTGAGGTGGAATGGCGCGAATTTCCTTCTGCTATATTGGCAGGCACAGAACGCGCGGCTTGTGTCATCTGGTCGTATAGTGCCCACAAGGGTCATTAGAGCGGTTTAGGTATCTTTTGCAAAATTCCTGTGTAGCAAGTTGTATGACATTTGCCATCACCCAAGTGTCAAGCCAGAAATAGGCATGTCTGAAAATTTTCATCTTGATTTTTTTGCAAAAATAAATTTTTAAAAAATGCCGCAACACTGTTGTATTGCGCCGTTGTGTCGATGCAGCTACGCAAGGACATAAATGACTAGTCCTGAATAACCGTTACAAGATTTGCTGCAAAATTAGATAAATTTACGTCACCGCAGGCAAGAGCTTGCGGTGATTTTTTTGTTTTGTAATTTTTGATGCGGAAAGCATCCTGCGCATACATCCAGTCCGGAGTGTGGTGTCCACAGGAATAGTGCGGCATCTGGTTGTTGTAAATTGCGATACATTCCTTGACGACTTTCTTCATCAGTTTGAATGGCAGGCTGAATTCCTCAAGCAAGAACTTCAGTATTCCGTTGACACGTTCGGCAATGGCATTGGCGTACGGGTCGTAGGATTCGGTCATGCTCATGGTGATGCCATGTCTGACGAGGGTCTTCTGGTATTCGTCCGAGCAGTACTGTATTCCTCTGTCGGAGTGGTGTATGAGAGGCATCCACGCATATATCGGCGGCTGGTCTTCGCCCTATTCCGCACTTCGTTCCATACTGCCCTGTAGTTCTTCCGCCTGCTTATCCCGAGCAGCCTGCAGGTCTCGCATACGGAAATGCCATTCATTTCCTTGTGTCGTCTGACTGCCCAGGTGAGCATTTTTTCGCATGTCCACCTTGTATTCCTCTTCGGCTATGTCTATCATCAGGTCGAAGAATTCCGCTTTCATGTCCTTCTGCTCAAGCTCATGTTCAAGGCGAGCGTTCTTCCATTCGAGGACTTTGACTTTCTCCCTAAGCTCTAACAGTTCCTGGTCTTTTGTCTTTGCCATAGGCTGTAATGTCTTATTTTGCCAGTCAAAAGCACCAAATTTATTAATCCATTTGCGGATTGTGCTGTCTCCTTGTATCCCATATTTCCTGGATAGGGCACCAAGGATGATCTCCGTCTCCTCGTATTCACGGACGACAGACATTCTAAAGGACATGCTGTAGTCCTTCTGTGTACGTCTAACGTACTCTTTCTCTTTTCATTCCTTTTACGTCTCTCTTTTGTTATAACGCTTTTTCAGGACTATACATTGAGGAATAAAAAAAGGCGTACGGTTATCCATACGCCCCTATAATAATTTAAATCCTTATTTCTTCGCTTGCTCGTAACCAGCATGCAGAGCTTTGAGGTTGAGGTCAACAACTTCAGCGCCTTTCTTGCTGAAGATGTGCGAGATTGCTTCTTCCACCTTTGACAACTCAATGTCGAGATAAGGCACTGTGGCTCCCAAAAGGACCATATTTGAACGAGCCTTTATCTGTTTGGCAATTTCGTTGGCATTGAAAGCAACGACATTACCGCTCTTGTTCAGTTCGGCATTTATCTTATCCATATCTGGATAATTAGTGATGTTCACAAACGGGTCTGAATTGGTGATAATCCAACCATTAGGTGCAAGGAAAGGCAAATAGCGCAGAGCCTCCATTGGCTCGCTCGACAGGATAATATCAGCTTGTCCTTCAGGAATGACATCGGCATAAATTTCGTTGCTCGACAAACGCAAGTGCGAGAACACCGAACCGCCACGCTGCGACATTCCGTGAATCTCCGACTGCTTAAGGAAAAGTCCCATATTGAGGGCGGCATCAGATATGATTTTTGCGACAGAAACTATGCCGTCACCGCCTACTCCGCATAATATTATATCTTTCTTCATGATTATGACCTTTTTAATGTTATTTCTTGATATGTTTCTTCAGTTCCACTATGCATGTACGGTGAGGTATTATGACCGACACTCCGTTGTATGCGACTTCCTCCTCGATTACCTTGACATTTTCGTCGTGATTCTTTGGCAACGGCACGATGTCACGAATATGTTCAGGTTCCACGCCCAAGCCTTCGCAAATGCGACGAATCTTGTTGTTTGCCGACGAAGGCTGACCTCCTGTCATGGCGGTAATGTCATTGTCAAGTATCATGACCACTACATTGGCTTTTTCGTTGACGCAGTCTAGCAAGCCTGTCAAACCGCTATGTCCGAAAGTGCCGTCACCAATAACGGCAACCGATGGGAATATTCCCACTTCGGCAGCGCCTTTGGCCATTGTTATGGAAGCGCCCATACACACTGTCGTGTTAATGGCTCCCATATTAAATCCCAAGGTATAGCAACCAATATCGCCAAACACCTTGCCTCCCTTATGGTTTGCCATAACGGCGTTGAGGGCTGTGTAGCTGTCAACGTGGGGGCAACCTTGGCACAACGTTGGAGGACGGTTTACGACCACCTCGGGAACGGCTTTACCACTCTGAGGTTTCATTCCAAGAGCCTTGGCAACCTTCTCGGCATTCAGTTCACCGTCGCGGCGAATGGTCTCATCGAGACGGCCCATGACTTTCTTACCTTTGCCAAGGAAGCCTTTCAACTGCTCTTCGACAAATGGCTGACCGTCTTCGAGAACGAGGAGCTCATCGCACTCGTCATACAACTTGCTAAGCATATCGTATGGCAAAGGATATTGCGTTATCTTGACAATAGGATAAGGGCACTTGCCATCCTTGTAGTTTTCCATCAAGTAATTGTATGCAATACCTGTGGTTACGATGCCAAGTTTCTTATTATCGCCATCGATATATTTGTTGTATCCTGATTCCTCAGACGACTTGGTGAACGAGGGTTGCTTGTCGATAAGGTCACGGTAGAGGCGTTTTGCATTAGCTGGCAGAAGCACAAACGAGCGTGCATCGGCAGGTTCGCCAAGTCCGTTCTGTTGGCGCACTGGTTTGCGCACAACGCCTGCACGGCTATGAGCCAAACGGGTAGGTATGCGGTAGAGGACGGGAGTTCCTAGCTTCTCGCTCAGTTCAAAACCAAAATGAACCATATCGTATGCCTCTTGCTGGTTTGAAGGCTCAAGCATGGGTATCATAGCCCAATGACCATAGAAACGGCTGTCCTGCTCGTCTTGTGACGAAAACATACTCGGATCATCGGCAACGACAACCAAAACCCCTTTCGTTCCGATTATGGCTGCATTCATGAACGGGTCGCCACACACGTTGAGGCCCACATGTTTCATACATGTCATGGCTCGCTTGCCTGCGTATGCAACACCTATTGATGCCTCAAGAGCCGTTTTCTCGTTGGCACACCAATTGGCAACAACGCCAAGTTGCTTAGCTTCTTTTGAATTTCTTACATACTCGGTAATCTGAGTAGAGGGAGTGCCGGGATAACTGTTAATGGCACTTCCGCCCGCATCGATAAAGCCTTGTGCTATGGCTTCATCTCCTAATAACAATAATTTCTCCATGTATTTGAGTTTGATTATACTAACTTATTACATTATTTTTTTAGGTTACAAAGATAACAATAAAAACATTGTCACAAGTTTTTTATCGTTTTTCAACTACATTTTTATGAACTTCACCATCCGCAACGACGTTCCTCCAACAAAACATCTGACAAAATAAACTCCTGTCTTTAGGCCGGAAACGTCAATATCTGACGAAGGACTTATATTCCTGACAGTCTCCACCACCCTGCCACACACATCACAAATGTCAATATCGGCAGTACATTGGCCCGAAAAGTTCAACACAATTGTCTGCGATGCAGGGTTTGGAAAGATATTCAATTCAGCGTCAGCGTTTTCAGCCAAGCCATCAGGCAAAACCTCCACCTCTAAACTTCCATAACCAATTGAGGCTCCTTGGGCATCAAATCCCTGAACATAATATGTCGTGGTTGTTGTGGGATAAACCACTATGGTTGCCGTCGTGTCGCCAGTGCTCCAATGGTAAGTGTCGGCACCCGATGCTGTCAATGTCGCAGCTTGCCCTTCATAAACGAGTGTATCGCCTGTCACAGTAATGTTTGGCAACAAATTCAATGTAAGATGCATGGTCACAATGCTGTCACAACCCATAGAGGTCAAAAACGACTGTTGAAAGTCACCCGAAACGGTATAGGTGACACCGTTCCACGTGTATGAATCATAACCTATCACTATGATTTCGTTTTGGGCACTATGGTTGATGGTAAGATGCAATATAACCACACTGTCCAATCCTAAAACCGATGTCGTTTTATAGGTATAATCGCCCGAATGGTCATACTCTTCCCCATTCCAGGTATAGCTGTCACATGCCGAATGCCAGAGTTCGGTTGTTGTGGAACTGCCTTGAGCAGTCCATACCGCATGCCAACCGGCAGCGTTGTCGTTACAATCCGAACGGAACTCCACCAACAGTTCATTACCACTTGACAGCACAGTACCAGGGCTTTGGGTGTTGAATCTCCCTATAAGAGGCGCAAACTCGTTATCACCATCATAAATCCACATGAAATCGTAATTGGTTTCAAGATTGAAACTTTGGAAATCAAGTTTTACGGTATTTCCTTCAGGCACCCTAATAAGTGTAAGACTACGTTCGCTGTTGGGATAATTCTTGGCCGTAGGGTTGTCGAACACACCCGACAAGCCCTCAAGCACTTGGCTATCGCCAACACCTATGTTAATAAGTTTATAATAATAGTTCCAATTCCAATACGGTCCAGGGTCGGTGTGCGACTGGTTGTACAGATGCTGGTGTCCGCAAATCCTGACACAATATGACTTGCCAGTTGACGGGTTGTCACCACCCAACTCGTGCAATCCGTAGTCTAGAGCCGTACCATCGTCCAAGGTGTCGCGATAAAACACATAATGCGAGCCAATGGCATCATAACGGTCGCAAATGTTGCGCACCAACGCCGCCGATGTCTTGTACATCGTGTCAGTATAATAGTCAGGGTTACTAGCATAGCCTTCATGCTCAATGCCAATGCTATAGCGGTTGGCGTCGCGTGCATGCCAGGCCTTGTCGGACTCTCTGACAAGCTGAACTATATATCCGTCTGACGAACGAATCAGATAATGAGCGGAAGAACCTGCCTGGCAGTTTTGGAACCAGCTCAAAGAACCGGCAAAACTGCCTTCGGTGTCATGAATCACAACGGCAGTTATAGGCTCAGCGCGTTCGCCAAAGTTACATGAAGCGGCCGGCTCCCACACTGCTCCAGGATAATCAACACCCTCACGCAAGGTAACCACGCCACCAGCCTGCAAATAAGGGAGTTTATCGCCAAAAAGCTCATTCATGTTGACATCAGTCTTTGCAATGCCATATTGACCACACAGATACTCATTGCTCATGAAATGGAACACCGAATAGAGCATCATGTCCATGGGGATCTCATCGGCGGCGCGATTCAACGGCAACTCCGACAGTTCCCTTATAACCGTCTTTGCATCGGCAAGTGATTGGCATCCCTTTTCGCCGGCAATCTCTGCGTATGCCGCTGCGTATGACATCACATTCACGGCAGGGTCTGACAAAATATCATCCTCAGAGAAACCTGAAAGCTGCGAAACACGGTGGATGTTCTCGCGAAAAACGCCCTTGCCGTCACGCACCAAGCCCATCAAACCATAACTATGCGGCATGTCATGGCCATCACCGCAGTTGGCAAAGTCGGCTTCCGTCAGATGAATGAAATGAGTGTTAGTGAACGACACTGCCTCAAGCAAGCCTTGCGGTATTTGCGGATAAGCCTTATAAGCATTTTCAAAACAATGCCTAAAGGAATTGTAACCTGATTTTTGGGAGAAGAGGCCTGCCGGAACAAACAAGGCCAACACCAGCAACACAACAAAAAGACATCTCTGCAAATCAAATAATCTCATAGGTCATGATTTTTTTAACAAGATACAAAATAAGTCAATTTTTTGGTAATATGCAACACAAAAAAACCAATTAAGGCACAATTTTTGTTCGACACTTTTTTATAACAAAAGATAGGAGGACAAAAAAAATGGAAAAACAACAAAGGCTTGAACGGATTATCAACGATCGTGTTTTAGGCGGTGTATGCTCAGGCTTGGGGTATTATCTAAACATCGACCCTACCATTATCCGCCTTATTTTCTGCATATCCTTTTTTGTGTTTGGAATAGGGCTGTTCGTCTACATCATCCTGTGGATTGCAATGCCAGCCAACAATGAAGGCAAAGCAAGCGTAAGCAAAGAAGGCTCAGAAAACGAAAACATCCAAAACAGGCGACAGGCAAGCAGCGGCAACGGGAACATGACGATAGGCATTATTCTCATAGCCTTGGGCATACTGCTATTGGCATGCAACTTCATACCAACTCTCAGCCTTAGGAAACTTTGGCCTTTTGCCATCGTTGCCATAGGCATAACACTCATCGTCAACGCACTAAAAAAGAAAGAACAATGAAAAACAGACGACTTTTTTGGGGCATAATACTGCTCTTTGTAGGAGTAATAGCATCACTGGCAAGCATGGATGTGTTCCAGTTCAGTTGGCTCGCCATACGCAAACTTTGGCCTTTCCTGTTTATAATAATAGGTGTTCTTATACTTCCTCTCAACGACACCATAAAAGTAATACTACTTGCATTGACACTAGGCCTCGGCTGTCTGGCTTACCACTTTGAAGCAAAAAAAAGCCACAATTTCCATGACATTTTCTCGTCTGCCGACATAAGACGACAGAAACCGGTCAACGACCAAAGCACATACAACATGCCTGTTCTGTCCGAACAGGTTTTTTTTGGCCATTAGGCCAGCCTTTTCGCATAAGTTAGGAAATACTTGACAAGAGTACTTCAAATATGCGACATTGTTGATATTTTCTTTGGTTTGCTTTGATATTTTTATTTATTTTGCGAGTTTGAAAAGGAAATACATTCTGACTTATGCGCAAAAGAACAATATTCAACATCACCGCCTTATTGCTGTCATTACTGCCAATAGACATAATGGCACAAAACACGCTGAAAGGTTTCGTGTATGAGGCCAGTTCCGGCGAGCCAATAATGTTCGCCAACGTTTACCTGAAAGGCAGCACATACGGTTCATCTACCGATGAAAACGGTTATTTCAACATAACCCATATCGACAACGGAAAATACACACTTTATGTCAGTTCTTTGGGTTATGACACCATAACTGAGCAAGTGGCCTTTACGGGCAAAACCAACTTGATGCGCAAATTCAACCTCAAGGAGACAGCGTTAAAACTTGAAACAGTCAATATCACAGCCGACAAGATTGAAGCCCAGACAGAGACTAAAACAGCCGTCATCACCGTAACGCCAAAGACAATCACCAAGATACCAAACATAGGCGGGCAAGCCGACCTGGCACAATATCTGCAAGTCATCCCTGGCGTTGTCTTCACTGGCGACCAAGGCGGACAACTATACATACGCGGAGGCTCGCCAATACAGAACAAGGTCATTCTTGACGGAATGGTTGTTTACAATCCCTTCCACTCCATAGGACTGTTCTCTGTCTTCGACACCGACATCATACGCAATGCCGATGTTTTTACAGGCGGTTTCGGAGCTGAATATGGTGGGCGAATATCTTCCATTATGGACATCAGCACCCGCGACGGCAACAAGAAACATATTGCAGGAAAAGTTGGATTAAGCACCTTTGGTGGCAAACTGACCCTTGAGGGACCGTTGCTCAAGCCCAAAAGCGACAAGGGTGCAGGCATCTCTTTCATTCTGTCGGCCAAAGGCTCATACCTTGAGCAAACCAGCAAAGTCCTATACAAATACGCTTCCGAGACCGGGCTTCCATTCAACTATTTGGATGCCTACGGGAAAATGTCGATTGTAAGCGGCAACGGAAGCAAGTTCAACCTATTCGGGTTCTCGTTCAACGACCGCGTCAACAACTACCGCTCATTATCCGATTTCGGATGGAGGTCGTTTGGTGGTGGTGGCAACTTCCTCGTCATTCCCGGCAAGTCACCTGCCATGATAGAAGGATGCGTAGCCTATTCAAGCTATAAGGCCACCATGAAAGAAGAAAACAGCCCCGAACGCCACAGTTCAATCAACGGTTTTAACGTTGGCTTCGACTTCAGTTACTTCCTCAACAAGGGAACCCTCAAGTTCGGCACCGAGATATTAGGATACACCACCGACTATGAGACATACAGCACCTACGGAAGATATAAGATTGCCGCCAAAGACAACTCTACCGAGATAGGCATATACACAAAATACAAAGCCACATTCGGCAAGTTCCTCTTCGAGCCCAGCTTCCGTTTGCAATGGTATGCCTCCATGTCGAAAGTGTCGCCCGAGCCTCGCCTTGCAATGAAATACAACATCACCGACCGAATACGTATTAAAGCAGCAGCTGGCATGTATTCACAAAACTTTGTGGCAGCTACCAGCGACCGCGACGTGGTAAACCTCTTCTACGGCTTCATGTCTGGCATAGAAAACCTGCCAAGCAACTTCAACGGAAAAGAAGTGAAATCGTCGCTACAAAAAGCAAACCATATTGTAGGAGGATTCGAGTTCGACATACCTGGCAACATAACAGCCAACATTGAAGGCTATTGGAAAAACTTCAACCAACTGACAAACATAAACCGCAGCAAACTGTTTGAAGACAACACACAGAACATAACCGTCCCCGACCTGCTCAAGAAAGACTTCATGGTTGAGACAGGCGACGCCTACGGATTCGACGTGTCTTTGAAATTTGAGAACAAAAATTGGTACGTATGGGCCGTCTATGCCCTTGGCTTCGTGAAACGCAACTATGAACACGTTGTTGACGGCAATGTCGTCTATTCAAGCTATGCGCCACACTTCGATCGTCGGCACAACATCAACCTCCTGGTAACCTACACTTGCGGCAAGAAACGCCAATGGGAATTCAGCGGACGTTGGAACTATGGCTCAGGGTTCCCATTCACCCAGATAAAAGGCTTCTACGAATACCTCTCATTCCAAGAGTCTGGCATCTACTTCGACTACACCTCTGCCAACGGAGACCTTGGAGTGCTCTACGGTGAACTTAACGAAGGACGTCTGCCAGCCTACCACAGGTTCGACATCGACGCAAAACGACGCTTCTATTTCAGCGAACGCGTCAACCTTGAAGTGGACATAAGCGTAACCAACATCTACAATAGAGCCAATGTGTTCTATGTTGACATTATAACACGTGAAGACGTCAGCCAACTGCCAATATTGCCGTCCCTGGGACTTACACTTAGTTTCTGAGACACTGGCCAGACAATCACCCAAATCACAATTATGCGCAAACTCTCAACAGCCGAACTGAACCGCCCAACAGCCGAGGAATATGGGCAGAAAGACAAACTGCCTGTCATAGTCGTGCTCGACAACATACGTTCGCACAACAACACGGGCTCGGTTTTCCGCACTGCCGACGCCTTCCTTATAGACGAAATATACCTCTGCGGCATAACGGCTTGCCCTCCTCACCGCGACATACACAAAACAGCACTGGGAGCCGAAGAGTCAGTTAAATGGAGATACTTTGACACCACTATCAAAGCCTGCCAACATCTGAAACAGTCGGGCTATAGAATTCTTGCAGTCGAACAAACCGAAGGCAGTACCATGCTGCAAGACTTCATCTTTAAGGGGAAGACAGCCATTGTCATGGGGAACGAGGTGGAAGGCGTCAGTGACGAAGTCATTGAGATGTGCGATGGCTCAATCGAACTGCCACAAAGTGGCACAAAACATTCTCTCAACGTTTCGGTGTGTTCCGGAATAGTGATGTGGAAAGCATACGAAGACCTGTTTTTAGGCAAAAATGTTACTAAAACCTTAATCAGAGAAAAAAATGATGTTTTTTCAACAAAAATCAAAAAAAATAGCACAACTAATAAAAAAAACCTTACCTTTGTATGATTAAACAGCCTTAAAAGGGCCAAGATTGGCATTTTCGGAGGTTGAATAAGTATTTGAACAAAGAAAAGGATATGCTATAAATAATTGAAATTAAATAAATTATAAACTTAAACAATTTGATTATGAAGAGAAACTTGACCAAAATGATGATGATCGCTCTTCTTGCGATTTTCCCATTGTCGATTTTCGCGCAAAGCCCATTCCAGAAGAAATATTTCTATATGGGTGTTGAAGGCGGTCTTTCCATTTATCACGGAGACCTGAGCAACTACAAAGTGTGGTGGCAGAACTTCTCAGATTTTAACACACGTCACCTCGCTTTTGACGGCAAACTCACTTTAGGCTACCAATTCGGTGGCGTTGTGGGCATGAACTTGAAATTAGGTTATGTCGGCCTCACTGGTGAGAAATCAAACGTTAACGGCTATGCTGTTGACCCAAGAACACAATGGGTAACCGTTGGTGCCCCTTCAGAAGAAGACAAAGCTTTCGTTCCACCTTTCGACACCTACGAGTTCGAAAAGACTCACGCCTTGGATGCTAGCTTGAACGCTACATTCGACCTCTGCAACCTCATTGGAGGCTACAGATGGGACAGAGTATTCCACTTCGCTCCCCACGTTGGTGTTGGAGCCTTGATGTTCACTCCTCAGGCACTTAATGCTTACATTCTTGCAGATGATGCCGTGAAAATCACCGATGAAGAAATTTATTCAAAAGTGAGTGAAGCTGAAGGCAAAGGCATGTTCGACAAACCACAAGTTACCGTCACCATCCCTGTTGGTGCTGAGATGTATTTCAGTCTCCACAAAAAAGGTGGTAACAGAAGCATCGTTGACCTCTTTATCGACTACACATACAACTTCACATTCACTGACAAGATTGACCGTATGACCAAAGGTGCTAACGAGAAATTCCTCTACAACGACAAATACGGCACCGTTAACCTCGGTCTCCGCTTCAAGTTCGTGAAGAAAGCTGCTGACATTGAAAGAATGGCCAAAGACGCTGGTATGGTCACATACACCGTCACTCCCGATCCTATCGAAGAACATGACGGCAAAGTTGAATGCGACGTTGAAGTCAAGATACCAGAGAAATACTTCGACAAGAACGCCACTATGACCCTCACTCCTTATGTGAACTATAATGGCAAACAAATAGAACTCGAACCCATCACTTTCGTTGGTGAAAATGTTGAAAACATCGCCGGCACACAAGTTCCTTACAAAGCTGGTGGAACATACACCTTCCACAACACATTCGACTATGACTTCGCCGATGATGAAGGCATGAAGAATTCAACAATCAACGGCACACCTATGTTCACCGACGCTATTAACGAAGGACACACTGCACAAGCAGCTGAACAAGTCATCTACAAAGGCGGCGTCAACAGGACAACACCTTACAAATACGACCTTAGCATTTGCAATGGTATAGAGAATGGCACCATTACCCTCTCACAACAAGGCCAAGTTGCTGCTGGCACTACTATCAACGTTACAGCAGAGCCTGTGAAGGACGGCAGTCTCGAAAGCTTGTACTACACAGTCAATGGCAACACCACCAACATCACAAACAACACCTTCACAATGCCAGAGGGCAACACCGTTGTTTGCGCAACCTTCAAAGTTGCTCCTAAACCAATCTGCGCATTCCACTTCAAGAAGAACTCGGCTAAACTCCAGAACACCAACGAAAACAAGGAAGCTGCTAAAGTTATAGCCGACAAACTTGCTGAAGGCAACAACATTACCCTCAGCCTTGAAGGCTGGGCTTCTCCAGAAGGCGAAGGCGACCATAACCAAGAGCTGTCAGAACAACGTGCTGCTGCTGCTGAAAAAGCCATAAAAGACCAAATAAAGAAAGCTAAACTCAACGCCGAAAACTTCACCATCAACACCAATGGTAACGGTGCCGACTGGAGCGACAACTTCCTCAACGCCGTTCAAGCATCAGACATCAAAGACAAAGATGCTATCGTGAACGTGATCAAAGGTCTTGCAGGCAAGAACGTTTATCAAAAAGAACAGGAAATCAGAAACATGATCAATGTTTATCCTGAACTTGAAAAAGACATTCTTCCTCAACTTCGTCGTGCTGAAGTGTTCGTTAAATAACAACACTCACACAAGAAAAAAAGAACCTGCCGAATGGCAGGTTCTTTTTTATTGCTGTCCGATAAAATGTGTACCTTTGTTCATCGTTATCAGGTTTTGTAAAAAGAAAACAAAGGTAACGAAAAAGGCCGAATCCTTTCCTTGGTGTTCAGCCATATTTTTTTGCCCACTTCAAAAACTTTTAGCGGACAACAATAGAAAAAAAATGGAAAAAACGATAACACGCACACTCTACATAGACGGGGAACTCGTCATGCGGCTTGCACAAAACGATGGTGAAAGAAGCGACATGGAAAGACTGAAGAATCTGCCGCGAGGATGCAACTATATGAACAACCCCAACGCCGTGCCCATGTTGGTTATGATGCCACTGATGCACTCAACGGCATCGGAACTGTCAGGGCGAAGTTTCTCCAGTTCAAGCATAAGCTTCTCAATGCTCTGCTTAAGAAGTTCTTCCCTGGCAATAAAACCGCCATGCAGAACCATGTCGTGTGCCTTTACGTGGAGCATCACATGGAAAACCGCATCCCAAGTATCGTCTGACTTGTCACAACCCGTTCTTTCAGGTTCGGGATTCTTCCACCTTGATGCCACTTGCCGTGGATACAACTGAGGAGTGACGCTGGCCGTTGACTCGGCATTGGAAAGCTGTCAGGCATGTCAAAAAAAAGAAACCGCCCCGTGACAGGAGAGTGTCCCGATACTTACCGACCAGCTTTGCGGCCTATTCCTCACGGAGTTGCTCACCAGGATATGCTTCAGTCTGCGCGGCAAAAGTAGTCATAACTTTCAGTCCTTCTCAATTTGTTGATAACCTCAGCCCAAATTTTGACATATACGTCAAAAGTTTTCAACAATAAGACATAGACGACAAACAGATATTAGTCAAACGACTTCCAACCGTTCAACATCCTATAGCCCTTGATATCACCAAACGAAGTATTTCAGAAGTACCCTCGCCTATCTGAAGGATACGCTGGTCGCGATAGAAACGTTCCATTGTGAAGTCCTTGAGCAAGCCATGTCCTCCCATGACCTGAACTCCCTTGTCACAAACTTCAGCTGCCACTTCCGAGCAGAACAACTTAGCCATTGCAGCTTCCTTGCCGAAGGGCCTATGTTGGTCTTTAAGCCAGCAGGCACGATATAGCAAGCCTCTTGCCGCCTCAATCTTCATAGCCATGTCGGCAAGCTTGAACGATACGGCTTGGAACTTGCACACAGGTTTTCCGAACTGCATACGTTTTTTGGAATAGTTCAATGCCATTTCGTAAGCTCCTTGGGCGCAGCCTAAAGCCATGGCTGCTATGGACAGACGACCCGAATCAAGGGTTGCCAACATGATATGCGAGCCTTCGCCCGGTTTGCCAAGAATATCGGCATCATTGAGTTTCACATCTTTGAACGTCAATCGGCCTGTGTTTGAGGCGCGCCACATCATTTTTCCGTCCATGGGTTCTTGTGTGAAGCCATCGGCAATGTTCTCGACGAGAAGGGCAGTAAACTCTGGTTTGCCTTCATTTTCGCCCGTAACAGCTTGTACAGTCGTTCCCAGAGTTATGTGAGTAGCACTATTGGTGATGAATATCTTCTCGCCGTTTAGCAGCCAACCACTATCAGTGCGTTTTGCAGTGGTTTGTGTGCCGCGTGAATCAGAGCCTGCGTTCTCTTCGGTAAGTCCAAAGCCCCAAAGGCGGTTCTTGCACAAATGAGGCAGGTAACGACGTTTCTGCTCCTCTGTTCCATAGTCTTTTATTGGACCTATACCAAGCGAATTGTCGGCAGCAATGGTAGCTGCGGTAGAACCGTCTATACGAGCCAATTCCTCAACAGCGATGATATAGGACAAGTTATCATAACCATGTCCACCATATTCCTTAGGAACCGTCATGCCAAGAAGTCCTAAATCGGCCATTTTGAGAGTCAAGTCAACATCAAATTTTTGGTTTTCGTCGTTATATTGGGCAACGCGTCTTACCTCTTGTTCAGCAAATTCACGCACTTTTGCACGCAAGTCGCTCTGTTCTTTCGTCAAGTCAAAATCCATAATAAAGTATTTATTTTTACATATCAGTTTAATTCTTCCAGTTCTATAAGTTGCATCTTGTTGTCAACCATATCGCCTTGTCTTACCAATACTTTCTTTACCTTGGCATCTTCAGCAGCACTGATGTTGTTTTCCATTTTCATGGCCTCAACAACTATCATAACGCAACCTTTCTTTACCTGTTCACCTTCCTTCACGTTTATCTTTATCACTTTGCCAGGCATAGGTGAAGTTAAGGTTTTCTGGTCATTATAGAGTTTGCCTTTTGAATAGTCGAATGTTTCATCAAGTTGGTCGTTGCGAGAACACAAGAAATTCAAGCCATGCAGATTCACTATAGTTTTGTTTTCGGCATTGACCGAACAATAAACAGTTTCTCCACGACCATTTATCTTAATCTTCAACTGATTTGTCTGTGCTTGAATAATTTGGGCATCAAAAGGCTTGTTGTCAATTTCTCCCTCAATGAAGCCCCTCCCTATACCTTTTATGTTCACAACTATCACTTTTCCTTCGATTGAAACAGGCACACGCATTATGTATCGCCAATAGCCTATGTGTTCCCAGATATTTTGAGTATGGTTTATGAATTGTTTCTTGAAAAGATCGAACAAGAGGAAAGATAAAACAATATCATCAACATTGACACTACTCCTGCTGTCGTCTAAAGCCTTCAGAAGTTTGTCCTTGTGATTGCTGCAAAAGTCTGTGGAGATGTTGTTCAAGGCAAAGTCCTTATCGCGCACTATCTCCCAAAGATAAGCCTTATTAGTCGTGATACCCTGTAAAATGAATTCGTCAAGAGCTCTTTGTGCCGTTTCAATGGCAGACTGACGGTCTTTGGCATAACAAATGAGTTTGGCTATCATGGGGTCGTAAGCGCCAGATATATGGCTTGGCCCGTCTATACTGCTGTCGATACGTGTTCCCAAAAGTTGTGGTTCGTGATAAGCCGTGACATCACCAGGCGAGGGCATAAACCCATTTGCCGGGTCTTCGGCATAGATACGCAATTCTATAGAATGTCCAGATGGTTTTACATCTTCCTGCCTTATTTCAAGAGGTCTACCTTGGGCAATATTTATCTGCTCCTCGACTATGTCAACTCCGGTACACAACTCTGTCACTGGATGCTCAACCTGTATTCGGGTGTTCATCTCAAGAAAATAGAAGTCTTGGTTTTTGTCAAGAAGGAACTCGACCGTACCTGCGTTTGTATAGCCAATTTTTCTGCACAATGTCAAAGCGGCGGCAAAGAGTTTGGCGCGTTTCTCATCGTCAAGTGTAGGCGATGGCGACTCTTCTATTATCTTCTGATAGCGTCGTTGTATGGTGCATTCCCTTTCATAAAGGTGAATGACATTGCCGTGTTTGTCGGCAAGTATTTGCACTTCGACATGCCTGGGCTCTTTTATATATTGCTCGACAAAGACGCTACCTTCGCCAAAATAGCGTTGTGCCTCGGCAGAAGCACGCTGAAGTTCTTCCTCAAGTTCAGACCTTTGCCACACTATATGCATAGCCTTTCCACCGCCTCCGGCCGCAGCTTTGATGAGAACGGGGAATGGCATGTAGTCTGCCTGGGCCATGATTTCTTCAGTTGTGCCAGTTGCTGCCCATGCGACAGGAACTCCATTTTCGATAGCACACTGACGCGACTCTATCTTGTTGCCCATGAGACGTATCACCTCGTGGCTTGGGCCTACAAAGAGTATGTTGGCTTCGCAGCATTCGCGTGCAAAATCAGGATTCTCCGACAAGAATCCATAGCCAGGATGTATTGCATCGCAGCCAGAGCTTACGGCAATATTGACTATCTTTCTGATATTAAGATATGTCTCATTAAGCGAGCCTTCGCCCAAAGGATAAGCCTCGTCGGCCATTCTTACATAAAGGGCTTTTGAATCGTCAACGGCATATATGGCTACGGCACTAATGTCGAGCCTTTTCAAGGTTCTAATAATCCTTGCGGCTATCTCTCCCCTGCACGCTATGAGAATCTTGTTTATCTTTCTATACATATCATATAACTACAATACGCAAAGATAACTATATTTAATAAATTCTATCTGCTACGTGACAAAAAAAAGCATTCACAAACCATAAAACGACAAAGTCTCATAGTCATAAAATAAAAGTATAGCAAGCAAAGGAAATTTTATGACACCATACCAACAAGTTGTCACCTAACCACAATCTTCTGGCCCAAGCGCAATATAGAAGTACGTTTTATTCTGTTCAAGCGGCACAGCTTATCGATAGTGGTCCCATAGCGTTTTGCAATTGAACTTAGGGTGTCACCCTGCTTGACCACATGCACTTTGGGGGTTCCTCCGCCCGAAGAGTTTCCTTTGGAATGGGAATAGTTGTTGAAATATTGTCTCTTGACGGTAAGGACAGAGTCTTTAAGCACACCTTTTTCAAAATCGAAAATACGTTCGGGGTCCAATGTCTGTCCCATATAACGTGTCTCAAAGTGAAGATGCGAACCTGTTGAGCGACCTGTCGACCCCCCAAGGGCTATCACCTCGCCAGCACTGACGGTGTCACCACTTTCGACAAGCCTCTTCGACAAGTGGGCATAATATGTCTCAAGGCCGTTGGCATGACGTATCACGACGAGATTTCCATAACCGCCAGTTTTCTTTGTTGCCAACGAGATTCTCACAACGCCATCGAAAGTAGCCCTAACCTCATCTCCAGTATTAAGGTCAAGGTCGGTACCTTTATGCGGGCGGCTACCTCTGAAACGATAACGCGAAGTCACCTTTCCTGAAGTTGGCATGGAATAACTATGGGTCGAGTCATACAAGACAATGTCTATCTCGTTAGGAAGTGTCTTCACATCCACATCACTATATGCATGAACGCTATTGTCATACCAATGGTCCATGGTGATGGATTCAGGAAGTTCAGGACGAGGCAATTCAAAATAACACCATGTGTTATCGTCATATAGGACCACCTTGACAAATTTGTTATCAGTGTCAAGAGTATCCAAAGTGACTGGCTGCAACTGTTCGTCAATAACATCATCGGTACCGTTGCCATCCTCTTCCTCAAGTTTGTCAACATATATATAAACAGTGTCGTGAACCACAGTCTCTTGACGGTGTCTATTGCGGCGTTTCTTTCTTTCTTGTGCCGTCATAGGCAACACAAACAACACACAAAGTGCCAGTAACAGTATTTTCTTCATAATATGTAAATTTAACGTCAAAAAAAACCGATTGAACATAACGAAAAACAAGTTGCAAAGGTAAAAAAAAACAAGAAAATAGGCAACCTGCAATCAAGAGTCAAACACCTCCGTGTTTTCCATAATCAACCTCTTTCAATAGGTTTTCAGCCTCGTCAAAATATTTCCACAAACCAGTATGTTTTCCTTCGGAGTATTCTCCTTCCATCATTTTGTGGCCATTTTCGTAATATACTATCGACGTTCCTGTGCGCAGCCCATCCTTAAAATATCCAATGCTTTGTGGTTTCCCGTCAGGGAAAAATGCTTTCCATTCGCCTTCGCGATGCCCGTCATGCATGGCACCTTCCATCTTAACGACGCCATCTTCATAGAATTCGGTCTCTTTGACACATTCGCCCGCCTTGGTAAAATACTTCACATATCTTGGCTGGCCGTTCTCATAGCTTGACTGAACCTCTTCATTAAGTTTGTTTGCGCAACCTGCAAGGGCAACAAGAATGGCCAGAAACGTCAATAACTTTCTCATATACTTATTTCTCCTATAATCTTTATCTATCAAACAATAACCTTTCGCCTCTGCATTTATCGTCAAAGATACCGTTTTGATAAACCAGGTTTCCGTTCACAAAAGTATGTGTAACCTTGACATGAACATTCAAGCCTTCGTATGGTGTCCATCCGCATTTTGTATATTCCTCATCTTGTCCGATGGTCGTATTCATATCCATATCCAGCAATACCAAGTCAGCGTGATAGCCCTCGCGAACAAAGCCACGACGGTCTATTTGGTACAACACAGCCGGGTTGTGACACATCAACCTGACCATATCTGTTATGCCAATAGATCCTTTATACGCCATGTTGGCCATCAGTTCCAAAGAATGTTGTATTGACGGAAATCCAGACTTGCTAGTAAAATAGTCGTTGGTAAATTTCTCTGCCAACAAATGAGGTGCGTGATCGGTGCCTATTGTGTCAATAAGGCCGTTTATCATAGCTGCCAACAACATTTTGGAATCATTGTCTGTCTTGATTGCAGGATTGCATTTTACGGCAAAACCTTTTTCCATATAACTCTTGTCCGAGAAATAGAGGTAATGTGGGCAAGTCTCAGCGGTAATTTTTTTGTCTTCCAAAGAAATGTCGTTTCTGAAAAGCGACAATTCCTTTTCTGTCGATACATGTAACACATGCAACCTTGTTCCTGCCTTTTCGGCCATCTCGACAGCCTTTGCAGACGACTTGTAGCAGGCCTCTGACGTCCTAATCAATGGATGCAGAGAAGCATCGGGGACCATTTTACCTTTCTCGACAAGGTTTTTATAATAGGAGGTATTGTTCCTTATTATGTCTTCATCTTCGCAATGTGCCGCTATTAGGCATGGCGACTCATGAAACAGTTTTTCCAGAATCGGCTTCTTGTCAACCAGCATATTGCCTGTGCTTGAACCCATAAAAAGCTTAACTCCGCAAACTCTCTTAGGGTCAGACTTTACTATCTCTGCAATATTATCGTTGGTGGCACCAATGTAGAAAGAATAGTTTGCCAGAGATTTCTCTGCTGCCAGGTCATATTTTTGTTGCAGCAAGTCCTGTGTCACCGTTTGAGGTATTGTGTTTGGCATTTCCATATATGAGGTAACGCCACCGGCCACAGCGGCACAACTCTCAGTATATATGTCGGCCTTGTGCACTAGTCCTGGTTCGCGAAAATGCACATGCTCGTCAATAATGCCCGGAATCAGATATTTGCCTTCTGCATCAACCTGCGTTGCCAGACCGGAGTCAAACACTTCGTTTTCACCAATAATCCTGTCTATAAAGCCATCCTTTACGAGCACGCTTGCCTTGAAGGTCTTGCCCGCATTGACTACTGTAGCATTTTTGATATAGTATTGCATTATTTTACTCGTGGTTTGATTTTACCAGTCATTCCTCGCCACCTCAGATTGATGACCCCAAACACTGCCTCGCGGAATATGCCTTTGCTCATCTTGGATTGTCCTTCACGTCGGTCGGTGAAAATAATCGACACTTCCTCCAACTTGAGGCCCAATTTCCATGCGGTGTACTTCATCTCTATCTGAAAAGCATACCCGACAAACTTTATCTTGTCAAGGTCTATTGTTTCGAGTGTCTTGCGTGTATAGCAAACAAAACCAGCTGTGGTGTCACGTACATCCATTCCCGTTATCATCCTAACGTAAGCAGAGGCATAATATGACATCAAGACACGCCCCATGGGCCAATTCACAACATTGACACCAGTCTTATAGCGCGAGCCGACTGCAAGGTCTGCACCATTGGCGCAAGCATCGTGCAGTCTGACAAGGTCGTCTGGGTTATGAGAAAAGTCGGCATCCATCTCAAAGACATACTGATAGTCATGGTCAAGAGCCCACTTAAACCCTGTTATATAGGCCGTTCCAAGACCCAACTTGCCAAAACGCTCAATCATGTACAACCTGTCGGAAAACTCGTTCATCAAGTTTCTAACAATACCGGCAGTGCCATCAGGACTGTTATCGTCGATAATGAGAATATGGAATGTCATCGGCATGCCAAAGACATAGCGTATTATCTTTTCAATGTTTTCCTTCTCGTTATAAGTTGGTATTATTACAATATTTTCGGCCATAAGATATGGGTTTTGTCAATCAAACGTGCAAATGTCTGAAAAATTGTAGAACTCTGCAACATATAAAAGAAAAAGTTGGGAAAAATCCCAACTTTTTCATTAGGTATATTATTCATTCTGTTTCGCTATATCAATAGAACTTGACTCTGTTATCCTCAATATCGGCATTCTCGCGCAATGCGTTATAAACTGCGTTATTTAGAACCCTATTATTGTATTGTGATTGTTTTTCACGAACAATGCCACTAAAGTCTGTTGAGGCTGAGGCTTCCGTTTTCTTTACGTTCTTTATGATGAAAGCAGTAGTGTTGCCAGCAATAGGTTCAGATGTAGTGTTGGCGTCCATGCCCATTATCTTGCCTATCACAGCTGTTTCGGCACCGAAGTTGCCAAAGTTGCGTGAATTAAGGTTAATGCCAGATACGGTGTCTATCTCGGCACCCAGTTCGCTAACCATGCGATTGTAGTCGTTGCCGCAAGCTTTCATCTTTTCAACAGCCATTTCGCCTTTCTTTTTGTTGAGTATTTGATATTTCGACTGTTGCACGGCTTTTTCCATAGGAAGATAACCTTCTTTTGTAATGTCAACCAATGAAGCGACGACAAGAGCATCGGTAAACTCAAATATTGGTGACACATTGCCGATCTTGGTCTTTTGGTCGAAAGCCCAACGAACTATCTGGCGAGGGTCTTCGATACCCGTTATTTGATAAGTATTGGAACGAAGGTTAGGATATGTACGTTTTGCGAGGCCGTCTGTCTCGGCTGTTTGTGCAAACTGGTCGTAAGTCACATTCTCGGTAACAAAACGGTTTGCCTTGGCAAGTACCTCCTGCAAGGTTTTTTCGCTAGCAAAATAAGCATGTTTGAGTATTGCAAGGCGCACTTTTGGTTTTGCCTCAGTCTTGTCGGTAACTTTGATTACGTGATAGCCATAAGATGTCTCAACCACTCCGATGCTACCAACAGGGCTGTTGACTACATATTCGTTGAAATCATGAATCATCATGCCATCGGCGAACCAATCGAGGTCGCCACCTTTTTCAGCGTCTTTCGAACCTGGATCTGAAGAGAATTGAGTTGCAAGAGCAGCAAAGTCGGCTTTCTTGTCGGTCTTGATAACATTAAGCAGACTGTCGGACAAACTTTTTGCATCTTCCTTGGTTCTCAGAGTATCATTGCTATATAGAGCTCCTTTGTAGGTAATAAGAATATGGCTTGCGCGAAGCGAATCGGGACGGTTTTGTTTCCCAACTATTCGGGCGAGGTTATAGGCTCCAGCGTTTTCAAAAGGACCTATCACCTTACCTATTTCAGAGCTTTCGTCAAACACCAAAGCTTCTATATCTGCCGGGACATCCTTGGCGACAAGCCATGTGCTGTCATAACGGCTATCAGAATCAGAGTTGACATTCACAAAATTGGCAGGATTGTCGGTGATTGCGAAATCGCCTCTCATTTCTTCAACATATTGACGCGCTTCTTCCATGTCTTCCTTTGAGGGACGAATGTCGAAAACAACGTATTCTATGCCGCGTGTGCCATCAGTCTTGAATCCGGATTTGTTTTCCTCGTAAAATTTCTTATTGTCTGCGTTTGTTATGCTGACTGTTGAATCGGCAATATGCGAGTAACGCAGTGCGACGATTTCCGCCTCAGCGGTATTGTTTTTGTCCTTGTAGAGTTGTTCGGCAAGTTTGTTGGGCATATAGAGAGAAGCCTTAACAAGGTTGTTGAACTTTGTCTCGAGACGATTTTCTTTCACTTGCTGCTCTAAATTGCTCCATGATGCTTTTACCTCAGGAGGCATATTCACGATGTTCTCCATGTAATAATTCAACATTTCGCGGTTGAATCCACCGTCCTCGGTCTGGAAACTCTGTACTACCCAAGGATGCGGGTTTTCACCACCAAACTGATCATAAAGCTCATCGGGAGTGACGCTCATGCCTATTGCTTCGTACTCGTCGCCCATTATCTTGTCCTTAATCATGTTTTCAAGAACGATGTTACGCAAATTGTTGTCTTCGGTTTGTGTAATGGGCTGTGAAGAGTTGCGTTTCAAGTTTTCGTGATTTTTGGTGTATTCTTCCTGAAAATCTTGATAAGCAATCTTTTCACCATCAACAACAGCTATGTCATAATCTCTATGACGTCCTGTACTTTGGAACAAATCGCCTAACACAAATGCTAACAGGGCTATACCTATTATTGCAATAAGCAGACCTGAGCGACTTCTAATTTTTCCTATTGCAGTCATTTTACCTATTTATTTTTATTATTTTACACACTTTTTGGGCTGCAAATATAGCAAATGATTTCAAAATATGAAATTATTAGCAAAACTTTTATTTCGAAAACTATATTATACGAATAAAAAAAGCAATTGTGAATTCTATAAAGCGCTTATTTTTAAGCGACATGAGCGGAAAGAGGATTGCTTATTTCACAAGTCTTTTTCCTCAATTTCAAGTGTGGCCCTGCCGTTGTAGATTGTATATTCCGAGAAATCGTCAAGGGCTTCAAGGCTATCGCCATAGATTTCCTTGTCGGGCATGGTAATCTTTACGGCCGAACGGGTGAAAATCTGTTTTGTTTGCTGGTTCCAGTAGAGTTTTTCGGAATTCATTCTGTCGTTGTTGCTATAGTTGTGTACTTCCACATTACCTTCTGCTTCTATCACTGTCATGGAGTTGCTGCTGACACCATAGTCAGCACGGATATGTGTCAATGTATCATGTGCAGGGGTAAACATGATGGCATCAAATCCCATAGGAAACTCGAGTTCACCAGTATCCAGTTTGTGTTTCAGCAATTGTGGAGCAGTAAGAACAAGTTGTATGTTACCCGAGTCACTTCTTACAAACTCAATGTCTTTAGCCATTATAGACGATGATGTGTCGTCAGCGGCCAATTGTTGCACAACCGACATAGGGTTGCCACACGAAAGCAGCATCGCAGGCATTAATGCTGCGATGCTGCTGTATAATGCTATATTCTTTATTCTCTTCAAGAGTTTACTTGGCTGCTCTGATGGTGGTTTTCTCGTTTATCCAGCATCCCACTGTATAGCTTTGTCCCTCTGCGTAGTCATTGAAGAATATGTTTTCGCGTGTTGGGAAATGAGGCGAATAGGTTCTGATAAGTTCGTTAGCTCTTGATGACACTGAAGGGTCGATTTGCTTTGCTCTCTCGAACTTGTCAACAGCTGCCCAATAAGCCACACGGCCTTCGAAGTCGCCACTTCCGCAGTCGGATGCACTCATTGCGTAGAGCGTGCCTATTATAATATATGGTTCGCCTGCTGTAGGGTCTTTCGACGCTGCCTTACGAGCTGCCTCGCGTGATTTTGAATAACTTTTAGTATTCATGTAGCAGTAAGCGAGGTTGCGGTATGCCTTGTAAACACGTTCGATGTTCTCGGCCGAGGTTGCTTGTTCAAAATAAGTTGCCGCTTGTCCGAATTTGCCTTCAGCAAAGAGCTTCACGCCAAGGTTGTATGCTGATTCGGGAGTAGGTTCGAGTTCGTAAAGTTTCATACTTGCATCGAGGAAGAGCTTGCTGTCGGAGCATTCTTTCTTTTCAAGTATGATAGTTATCTTCTTGAGAAGGTCAACATCATCAGGACGTTCTCCCATCTTAGCTGTGAACACCTTGATAAGGTCTTCGCACGAGGCAAAGGGTTGGAACATGTTGTCGATATTGCCTTTCACTGACTTGAAGTTGGTGATGTTCTTGTCAATTTTATCAATCTGGTTGTTGAGGCTGGCAACCGTTTCGCTGTCGTTAGCAGTTTCAGCCTGTTCTTTTGATTCGACAAGCTGAGCTTCTTCTTCGACCAGCACCTTTATCTTATCGTCCAATACGTCAGAGAGCATTTGGTAGTTTTCTATCACCGTCATTTTGTCAACCTTGTCATTCTTGGCCATGTCGGTAACTGTACGGAAATATGTGTCAAGCATAAAGGCTTCGAGTTGTTTGACATCGTTGTCAATAGCATCTTTCATGATAGTGTATGCCTCTTCATAACGGTCTGGTGCATAAGTCACAAGGTCATGTCCTTTGCGAGCATTGATATAAGCCACTTGCGAACCGCCGTTTTTCTTTGTTGGGAAAGCGACCTTGCGAATGTCGTGCATCAACATCAGAGTGTCAACGTAAGCGTTCTTGATGGCTTTGTCTTTTGCATTGGTGCGGATAAGATAATCCATGATTTTCTGACCGTCAGAGTAAACCATCTCGGTAGCACGTGGTGCATTGAGCAACATGTAGCGCCATGCTTTTATCATTTCGGGGCTTACAGCGTCTTTGGAATAGCCAGCCGATTTCCATTGTTTGTAACTTTCGCGATACAGGGATTGGTTCAGCACTGCCGCTGCACTGTCTGCTCCAAATTTTGAGTCGGCGATCTCGGGCATCGTCGTTACTGTTTGTGCTGTAGCACCGAGAACCATTCCTACCAGGAAAGTGACCGCTATTAATCTTCTTGTCTTCATCTTAGTTAGATTTATAATGTTATACTTCTGTTTATTTCTTTTATGGTTGTCACTTATAGCGACGTTTCTGGAACCAACGCTCATACATCGAAACGCCCACTGTCAGCTTAAAGTATCTTTCTAATATCAGATTATCAGATTTCGTGCCAAACTGTCCAACTTCTATACCTAAATTCACTTTTGACAGAGTTCTGGGCAATGGCAAAGAAGCTCCCAAAGTAAATCCCACCTTATTGATGGAGTGGTCGTTGATATTTAGTGAGCCTTTCTCAAAAAACAATCCCGCGCGGTATGAAGCACGTGTAAAGTATCCCGACACCGAAGTTGACTTGGGCAGGAACTCGCCACCTGCTGCTATACGCCATGAATTTTCGAGCGAGCCACTCTCGCCATCAGTGGCAAACTTCGACCATTGGTGCCAGTCAAAGTCGAGGGCCACGAGCCATCGGTCGTCCCGTCTGAGTACAAATCCCGCACCTATGCCTTGAGGGACATGGTATTTTGTCTTGGACAAGCCATAGAAAACGGTGTCGATAACGCTTTCTGCCATTCCCTCAACGCCACCTATTGTAGTACGTATAAAATTCTCGTTTTCACCCCTCAAGTTAGCCGGTTGTTTGTAGGTCAAGCCCGCACTCATGGCAAGGCCATTGCTTAACTTGGTGTCGTACACGACTCCGTAATCGAAAGTAAACCAATATATGTTGACATCACGATTACGTGCTGTATTCATAAGATATAAAGAATCCGGGAAATAAAGAATTGTGGAAGCCTGGTTTGAGCCAAAAATGAACGAGGCATTAACTCCGATGGAAAAATGGTTGCCAATTCTGAATCCGTTGCCCCAATTAATCTTATTGAGGCCTCCTTCGCCATTGAAAAGAGTGACAGCACGACCTATATTGTCAACGTATTCTTCAGTCTTCATACTATAATTCATTGACGTATATGGCTGAGCACCCAACGACATTTTCCACCAACGGAACACTGGGAAAGCCATGTTGATGTGGTCGGGAGCCACATTGAGAGCTTTCTCGCGAATACTGTTGTTGCTCAGCGTTGTTGCCTTAAGGTAAAGACCCACATCAAGCAGGAAAGCCATTGTGTCGATTTTAGCTAACGAGGCAGGATTCTGTGTGTTTATTAGGCCATTGCCAAACATTGCGTTTGCCACACCTCCCATACCCTGAAGACGTGTGTTGACCGTCGATTCACGAACTGAGCCAAGTCCGAACATGGAATAAGGAGAACTGGCATCAGTCTGGGCCAAGCCACAAATTGGAGCCAAAATAAGCAACAAAATTGCTATCTTTATTATCTTATATACCTTCATTACTGATTTTCAACATTTTACTTAACTATCAAATGCCAATAAAAGCATTTTTCGGTTTGCAAATATCTGAATTTTTAACTCTTTTAGCAAATTTTTATTGTCCTAAACAAAAATATTATCAATATAGTGTTGACAATCTGCTTATTACAAACTACAAATTTAATTATATTTCTGGATTTTCAACATAACGAAACAAAAAAAATGATTTTTTTTCTGATTTTTGCTTGTCATTTAAAAAAAAGGTGTAATTTTGCAGCCACAAAAATAAAGGTACCGTAGCTCAGTTGGTAGAGCAGAGGACTGAAAATCCTCGTGTCACTGGTTCGATTCCCGTCGGTACCACAAAAAGAAGAAGGCAGCAGAGTTGCTTTCTTTTTTTTGTCTCAACCACTATTAAGGCACCAATAAATTATCAATTTACATTGTACGGCAACGCCTTATAGTCAATTGCACTATAGGTGACGCATTAATTGCCAATGCCTTAGGTGTTTCAAATCAGTGTTCATTGATTGTGCATGAAAGCATTGTTATTAGTTGGTTCGCATTGTGTGCAGCCATATTTTTAGAGGAGGCTTAGGATGACTCTTTAAGAAATCTCAGATTATGACAAATGTCATAGCGAGACAATGCTAAAGTCACTTCCATATAAAACAAAAACAAAACGGGGTCTCATCACATTCAGAGGTCCCGTTTTGTTTTGAACCAGATTTTAGCTAAACGTCAGTCCTTTGCGAGGAAGGGATAGCCATAGGCAGCAGCAGGAACAAAGGTGTTCTTAATGGCACGCGGGCTGGTCCAGCGGATGAGGTTCCACAGGCCGCCGGCCTTGTCGTTGGTACCGCTTGCACGAGCTCCGCCGAATGGCTGCATACCAACAACAGCACCTGTGGGTTTGTCGTTCACATAATAGTTACCGGCTGCGTGACGCAATTTTTCGTTGGCGATCTTTTGTGCCTTCAAGCAGTTGCCGAAGAAAGCACCTGTAAGAGCATATATTGATGACTGGTCGCAAACGTCAAGCATCTCCTCAAACTTGTTGTCATCATATACATATATGGTGATGATAGGACCAAATATCTCTTCAACCATCGACTCGTATTTTGGGGTCTTGGCAAGGATAACGGTAGGTTCAACGAAGTAGCCAACGGTCTTGTCGCAGTTGCCGCCAAAGACAATCTCAGCGTCGGAGCTGGCCATTGCGCGGTCGATGTAGCCCTTGCAATTGTCGCACGAGGCCTCGTCGATGACAGCGTTGACATAGTTTGAGAAATCTTTCACGTCGCCCATCTTGATGGTGCTCATCATGTCGCCAATGCGATTTTTGACATCATTCCACATCGAAGCGGGGATGTATGCACGGGAAGCGGCCGAGCACTTTTGTCCTTGGAACTCGAAAGCACCACGAACAATAGCCACAGCGACTTCTTGGGGGTCGGCACTATTGTGGACAAAGATAAAGTCCTTACCGCCAGTCTCACCAACGAGACGTGGATAAGCCTTGTACATGTCAAGGTTCTGGCCAGTGGTTTTCCACAAATTCTTGAATGTGGCGGTGCTGCCTGTAAAGTGGATAGCGTTGAAATTCTTGTCCTTAAGAGCAACACTGCTTATCACGCTGCCTTTGCCAGGCAGGAAGTTGACCACACCCGCAGGAAGACCAGCTTCCATGAAGATGCGCATGTCGGTATAGTTCGACAACAAAGCCGTTGTTGAGGGTTTCCAAATGGTGGTATTACCCATCAGTGCGGGTGTCATGTTGAGGTTAGAAGCTATTGAGGTGAAGTTGAAAGGAGTGATGGCAAACACAAAGCCTTCCAAAGGACGGTATTCAACGCGGTTGAGTTGGTCGTTGGCCGAAGCTGGCTGCTCAGCGTAGAGTTTGCTTGCATAATAGTTGTTATAACGGAAGAAGTCGATTGTTTCACATGCTGAGTCAATCTCTGCTTGGAAACAATTTTTGGACTGTCCAAGCATGGTGGCAGCATTGATGCGAGCACGATATTTGGTTGCCAGCATCTCACCTATGCGCGCCATAAGTGCTGCACGCTCGTCCCATGGAGTGTTTTCCCACTCTTTCTTGGCGGATTGTGCAGCATCAATGGCCATTTGCACTTCTTTCTCACCCACCTTGTGATAACGTGCTATGACATGCTTGTGGTCGTGAGGCATGACGACTTCGCCCATGTCGCCAGTGCGGACTTCCTTGCCACCAATGATGGCTGGAATCTCAACGACTTCGTTGGATTGGCGTTCAAGTTCTTTCTGTAGTTCGATACGCTCCGGACTTCCGGGACGGTAAGCCTTGACAGGTTCGTTGTCAGGCTTGGCGAATGTGATTAATGCGTTGTTCATATAAAAGAATTTAAAGATTTAATATCCAAATAATTAAAGATTACAATCAAAAAAAAGCAAAAATATAGATTTCAAAAATAAACACTGCAAAGATAAATGTTTGGATTTAATTATCAAAAAGATTTTTTAATCCAATAAACTCAAAAATCACGACAACCGTTTGATGACTTGCAAACGATGAGTATGCTTGTTACATTCGCGATTGAAGATGCCTTCGTTGTCTATCCCGTCGATACGCACCTTGCCCGATGCATGTATTATCTTCTCTTCGTCCAAGACTATGCCTACATGAACAACATTTCCATTCTCGTTGCTAAAAAAGGCCAAGTCGCCACATTTGGCTTCTTGTACAAAATAAATGGTCTCGCCATGTTTCACTTGTTGTGAGGCATCGCGTGGAAGCATATAACCAGCCATTCGGGCACATATCTGCACAAAGCCTGAGCAATCAATGCCCATCAATGTACGGCCTCCCCACAAATAGGGAACCCCGTGCAATTTGTATGCGTTATCGACCATCAATGCTTGGTCAAAAAAAAAGGGTGCCGGTTTGGCTTCAGTGGACTCATACAAAGGTGTTCCCAGAGTGAGAAACCGTCCACTATAGTTTATCACAGCCTGGTCAACATAATATTTCTTTTTGGCATTCAATTCGTCAAAAAGAGATTTTTCGATGGTCTCAATCTGCTTTTCTGACACCCAACCGCCATAGCCGTCGTGAGTTGAGGTTATCTTGAGCCACTCGCCATGTTTGGCTTCAATGCAACAAGTCTCATTGAACAGCAGTTGACTCACCATTTCGCTTCGATGCGAAGCCTCACTGCGCATTGGTACCACCGACTGGCGACAAACAGCATAAACAAAATTTTCCATAACACCTGATTTTTGTGAAAGATGGTGCTAAAGTAAACTTTTTTGTTGGAAAAAGAGCATAAAATGGCACCGTTTCACTTATTTTTTCTAATTTAGCAATCTATCAGGCAAACTATTTATATCGTAATACACTAATTATGAATAAGATAAGAGATTTTTTGGAAAATATTCAGCGTAATTACTATGATATAGGCAAAGTAATAGTATTTATTATTGCGGCATTTATAGTTGTATGGCAGATGCCTCGAACCGGGAAATTCAAATATGAGTTCCAAAAGAACAAGCCTTGGCAAAGCGAGTCGCTATATGCCCCATTCGACTTTCCCATCTACAAGACCGAGCCAGAAATAATGAAAGAGACCGAGCTTGTCAGGTCTTCCGTAAAGCCCATCTTCGTTTTCAACTCAATGGTTTCGCAAAAGACGCGAGAAAGATCCATTGAAGAATTCAACAGAAGTTGGGAAGGCAACGACAAATACCAACGCGACATAAACCTTAACGCCTTGCTGGCCATGACCGACACAATACAGAGCATAGGTATCATTGCATACGACAAAATAATTGACGAGCTTGAGTCCGAAAGTCTCATTGACATTGTGAAAGGCAATGTTGTTAGCACAGCACGCTACAGTGATTTTTTCACCACAAAGACATTGAGCGAATACATACAGAAATGGTCGAGCAAGTACGACAGCCAAATAAACAGGCCTCTTTTGGGTCGCATAATGCTCAGTTCGCTGCAACACAACGTGACATACGACAAGACACGTACAGAATATGCAATAGAACGTGCCGCATCGTCAGTGTCACTCACATACGGAATGGTACAAAAAGACGAATTGATTGTTTCGGAAGGCGAAGTGATTGGCGATGCAACATACAACATTTTAAGTTCGTTGCAGCGCGAATATGAGAACCGTTCACTATCAGAAGGCGAAGTGAACAGAACCTTGTTGGGACAGATAGCCCTTGTACTTTTGATTTTTGTTGTGATGTATGTTTATATAAGACTTTTGCACCGCAACGACATATATGCCGACTTGAGTAAGATAAATCTGCTTCTCTTGGTTGTACTCATTGTCACCATACCTTCATTTTGGATAGTCAAGGTGCACCCCATTTACATCTATGCCATGCCGGTATGTCTTGTAAGTTTCATAACCGTTACTTTTTTCAGTCCGTCAACAGCCTTTATCATACAAATGCTATCGGCAGCGCTCATCTCTGTCTCGGTTCCCAATCCTTTCAACTATATGTTTCTGCAAATAGTTGCCAGTACCTGTGTGCTTTTTGGCCTTTACAAACGCGATTCCCGAATGAGCTATTTCTTCAGTTCGCTGATAGTGTTGGCAGTTTATATGATAGGATACGCCTCGTTCTGCGCAATAACGGGAAGCAAGATAGAATTCTTCATGCTTGGGCTACTTGGTCTAAATGCCCTATTCACGATGTTGGCTTTGCCACTAATATCGCTATTTGAAAAAATATTCGATTTTACGACATTGCTAACGCTACTTGAGTTGAGCAACACCAACAGGCCCTTGCTACGCAAGCTCTCGATAACCGCACCGGGTTCGTTCCAACACTCGATGCAGGTGGCAAACCTTTGCGAAGAGGTTCTTTACGAGATTGGAGGCGATGCCTTGCTGGCACGTACCGGAGCGTTATATCACGACATTGGAAAGATACAGAATCCCACCTTCTTCACCGAGAACCACAAAGGTGGGCAGAGCCCTCACGACGACCTATCAAACAAAGAGAGTGCACAGATAATTATATCACATGTCATAGACGGCATCAACCTGGCACAAAAAGCAAAACTTCCAAGCGTTATAATCGATTTCATCAGGACCCACCACGGCACAAGGCAGACAGACTATTTTTACATCACTGAACAGAGGCTGCACCCTGGAGAGGAAATCGACCCAAGGCCATTCACCTATCATGGCCCCATCCCTTTCTCACGTGAGACGGCAGTTCTTATGATATGCGACTCGGTAGAGGCAGCCATGCATAGCGTAAAAGACCCCGACGAACAAAAGATAGCCAAAAAAGTTGACGACATTATTGACAAACAGATGGCTACTGGCCAATTCAAAAACACAGACCTCACCTTGCGAGACTTCACCAACATCCGCAAAGTACTCAAGAAAAAAATAATGAGCATCTACCACGTCAGGATAGCATATCCCTCGAATTGACACGATGCTTAAACAAAAAGAGAAATCATTTATTTTATTCACAAAAAACAAAACCATTATGAAAAAATTAGCCTTTATTATTGCCATTCTAATTGCCATTTCGCCCGTCATGGTTAGCGCAGGCGAAGGAATGTGGATACCCATGTTACTGAAGCACAACGAGAAAGAGATGAAAGAAATGGGGATGCGCATCACTGCCGAAGACATTTATTCAGTCAACCACAGCAGTTTGAAAGACGCCATCGTCCTCTTTGGCGGTGGTTGCACAGGCGAGATAGTGAGTGATGAGGGGCTTCTCCTCACAAACCATCACTGTGGCTATGGTTACATACAGAAACACAGCAGTGTTGAGCACGACTATCTCACAGACGGTTTTTGGGCAGCCAACAAAGAAGAAGAGCTGCCTTGTCCAGGCCTCAGCGTGACTTTCCTCCGCGAAATGGTTGACATCACAAAAGAAGTCTTGAGTGGCGTGACCGACGACATGAGTCCCATACAAAGAAAAGAATTGATTGACAAGAACATTGAAGCCATAAAAGAAAAGAAAGAGAAAGACACCAAATACACTGTACGCATCGAGTCGTTCTTCATCGACAACGCCTATTATATGCTCCTCAACGAAGTCTATACCGACATACGTTTGGTAGGCTGTCCTCCTTCCAACATAGGCAAGTTTGGTGGCGACACCGACAACTGGGTATGGCCACGTCACACGGGCGACTTCAGCATATTCCGTGTCTATGCCGACAGCAACGGCAAGCCAGCCGAATATAGTGCCGACAACCATCCATACAAGTCCGCCAAACACCTTGACATATCGCTGAAAGGTGTTGACGAAGGCGATTTCGCTTTTGTTTTCGGGTATCCAGCACGCACCAACGAATATCTTCCGTCCATGGCTGTCGAACAAGAAGCCATCCTCATCGACCCCATCATAGTAAGCCTACGAGGCAAAATTCTTGACATATACAACAAATACCAAGAGAGCGACAAGAAGGTTCGCATACAATATGCGGCAAAACACGCCAATATAGGCAACGGATGGAAGAAATGGATGGGAGTGACCGAAGGCATCAAAAACTATCATGGCGTTGAACGCAAGCAACGTTTCGAGAAAGACTTCCAAAAATGGTGCCTCGCAAGTCGCTCACAACACCACTACACAAACCTGCTTAACGACTTCGGCAGACTATACAAGGAAATAGAGCCATACAAACTTGCCTACACCTATCTTGCCGAAGCAGGACTCAACATAGAACTAATAACGTTTGCCGGACAATTCAACAGCCTTGCCAACATTGACAAGAACACATCGCCAGACGAGATAAAAAAGATGACAGACAAACTAAGAACTGCGACGAACACATTCTTCAAGGATTATTACGAACCTATCGACCGCGAAGTGGCTACCACAATGCTGAAAGAATACCAGAAGGCACAATCCGAAAGTTTCCGTCCCGACTTCCTCAACAGAATAAAAGATGTTGAAACGTATGTTGAACAGCTGTTCGACAACTCCATATTCACATCGCAACAAAAGGTAGAAGACATACTAAACAATTTCAATGCAAAGAAAGCCAAAAAACTCAACAACGACCCAGCCATCAAGGTCTATCAAAGCATAATAAGCTTTTACAGAAACGATGTTTACGACAACATTTCGACATTAAATGACAGCATCAACAATATGCGACGCCTTTATATGCGCGGACAGATGGAGATGCAACCCGAAAAGCATTTCTATCCTGACGCCAACTTCACCTTAAGGGTAACATACGGCAAAATTGGCGGATTTAAGCCCAAAGATGGCATGCGCTACCACCACTTTACCACCCTCGATGGCATTATGCAAAAGGAAAACCCCGACATTTACGACTATGTGGTTGAAAAGAGGCTGAAGCAACTTTACAAAAACAAAGACTACGGTCGCTATGCCGACAAGGACGGCACCATGCACGTAGCTTTCACTGCTGGAGTTCACACTACAGGAGGCAACTCTGGCAGTCCAATACTCAACGCCGACGGACAACTGATAGGCCTTAACTTTGACCGCTGCTGGGAAGGCACCATGAGCGACCTCATATACGACCCCGACATCTGCCGCAACATCTCAGTTGACATACGCTATGTGTTGTTCATCATCGACAAGTTTGCTGGAGCGACACATCTTATAGACGAGATGACGATTATTGAATAATATTTGACCTTTTTATTGAGACACAAAAAAAGTGGGCCATAGTCCACTTTATTTTGTTCCAATTACAATATTATCCAATGACGACTAGATAATAATTCTTCTTGCCCTTCTGTACCAAGATGTACTTGTCAAGCAAGGCATCGGCAGCAGTTATTGTCTTTTGGTCGTTAACCTTCTCCTTGTTTACGGAAACTCCGTTTGCTTGGAGCATCTTGCGAGCTTCGCCTTTCGATGTGAAGATGTCTGTATTCACAGCAAGGAAGTCAACAACACCAATGCCATTGCTCAACGCATCACGGCTGACATTGGCGCGTGGCACACCTTCAAAGATATTTAACAACATTGCTTCATCATAATTGCGGAGCATTTCTGCCGTACCTTTGCCAAAGAGTATCTGAGAGGCTTCCTCCGCCATCTTGAAATCCTCTTTGGAGTGCACCGTTATGGTCAGCTCACGGGCAAGGGTCTTTTGCAATTCGCGGCGACCCGGGTCCTGGCGATGGCGCTCTATGAGTTCATCGATGGTCTGTTTGTCGAGAGGGGTGAATATTTTGATATAACGTTCTGCGTCGCTATCCGAGCAGTTAAGCCAAAACTGATAGAAAGTGTAAGGCGACGTGCGATTGGGGTCAAGCCATACGTTGCCTTTCTCGGTTTTGCCGAACTTAGTGCCGTCAGCCTTTGTAATAAGAGGACAAGTAAGGGCAAAAGCCTCTTTGTCGAATCCCAGTTTACGTCGTATGAGTTCGGTGCCAGTGGTGATGTTGCCCCATTGGTCGTTGCCGCCAAGTTGCAGTTTGCAGCCTTTGTGCTGATAGAGCCACAGGAAGTCGTAGCCCTGCAACAATTGGTATGTGAACTCGGTGAACGACAAGCCGTCGCGGGCCTCGCCGTTCAAGCGCTTCTGAACTGACTCTTTGGCCATCATATAGTTCACTGTGATATGTTTTCCCACCTCGCGGGCGAAATCAAGGAACGAGAAATCTTTCATCCAGTCATAGTTGTTCACCATCTCGGCACTGTTAGGTGCATCGCTGTCGAAATCGAGGAACTTCGACACTTGTCTCTTTATGCACTCTTGGTTATGGTATAGGGTCTCGGCATCAAGCAAGTTGCGTTCTTGGCTCTTGCCCGAAGGGTCGCCAATCATACCGGTGGCACCACCTATGAGTATGATGGGTTTATGGCCGCAACGTTGCAGGTGCTTCAGCATCATGATGCCACAGAGGTGGCCAATATGCAACGAGTCGGCGGTGGGGTCGGTACCCAGATAGGCCGTCACCATCTCTTTCTGCAACAAATCTTCAGTGCCAGGCATTATCTGCGCCAGCAGACCACGCCATTTCAATTCTTCTACAAAATTTATCATCGCAAATATATTTATTCATCGTGCAAAGATAAATAAATTGTTGATTTGTTTTTTGTTGATTTGTTGATTTGTTTTCTTCGCACACTGAGCCTGTCAAAGTGTTTTTGTTGTTGATTTGTTAAGTTGTTAATATGGAAAGACGAAAGACAGCGTGACTGCGAGTACCCATGGCGGGCAAAGATCCCCCCCCCTTTTAAGGGGACCAAGGGGATTGGCAGAGGCTACGAATGTTAATGCAATATATTGATTATCAAACTCCCGCCTTGCAGACACCCACTCTCCCTTCGACAGGCTCAGTGCAGCGAAGAGGGGGACAAGGAAGCAGTTTTTTAACTTCTATTGTAACTTCCTATTTAACTCCCATTCTGTCTTCTGTCTTCTTGAAAAAAGTTCCGAGTTCTCCTGACGATCTGGTTATCATCACCGCCCGTCACAGCACCACGCATGCCAGCACCCAAAACGGTGGAGCCTGCTCAAAATACAGAAACTTGTCACCCCAACGGTCTTTAAGCCTAAGCGTATTGCCATCTAGATAGAAGAGTTTCTCGCCCCACTTATCCTTCAAGCGAATGGTGTTTTCGTCGAAATAGAGGAGTTTCTCGCCCCAACGATCTTTCAGGCGGACAGTGTTCCCGTCCAGATAATAATGTTTCGAGCCCCACTGGTCTTTAACACGTATGGTGCCGTTGTCGTAATAAAACAACTTTTCGCCCCAACGGTCTTTCAAGCGAATGGTATTGCCATCCACATAATACAATTTCTCGCCCCATTGGTTTTTCAGACGTATGGTCTGAGCCATAACAGCACTACCTATAAGCGACAATAACAGGCACAAAACTATTCTCTTCATAGACGGTATTTTTTGTGTTTTGCATCAAAAACTTTGCCAACTAGACTATTTTTAAAAAGTAAAAAACGTCATTCACAATTATCGTCATCTTGCAACAAAAACGTCAAGACTGGAATTGTTGAAAAAAGGGCTTCAATCATTTTCTTTAAAAATACGATTTTTTGACAATTTTATACTTTGGAAAGCATAATTCTAGATATTTTTATACTTTGGAAAGTAATATTTTGCCATATTTTATACTTTGGAAAGAAGAAAATGTGTATTTTTGCAGCAAAAAAAATAATAAAATGGATTTTCAAGACATAACACCTATTGCAAACCAGTTCTACAACAAGATTAAAGAGGTTGATCTAAGATTCAAGCGCTATCTTTACAACAAAATCGACTGGAAGGATAGACTTATAGGTATTAAAGGAGCGCGTGGTGTTGGGAAAAGCACAATGCTGCTCCAGTATATCAAAGAGAACTTCACTGATCTGCAAAAGGTTTTTTACGCTTCGCTTGACGAACTCTGGTTCAATACCCACAGCCTCATCGATCTGATTGGATACCTTTACACTCATGGTTATACCCATGTTTTTCTCGATGAGGTACACAAATACGATAACTGGAGCCAAAACATTAAGAACATCTACGACAATTATCCCCAGTTGCATTTGGTTTACACTGGTTCATCCATGCTTGAAATAGACAATTCGAGGGTTGACCTTTCGCGCAGACAGCGGCTTTACACCTTGAATGGGCTTTCTTTTCGAGAATATCTTGATTTTGAGGGTATAAGCACACTTAATAGCGTGACTATTGAAGACCTGACAAAGTCACATTTGCCTATTGCCATGGAAATCACCTCAAAAACGCGTGTGCTTCAACACTTTGACAACTATCTAAAAACAGGCTACTACCCTTTCTACAAGGACTCCACATCTATAGATGACTATCATTCACGTTTGCGCGAAGTAGCAAATGTTGTGATTGAAAGCGATATGCCCGCCGTTGAGGACATAACATACGCGACAATGCAGAAAACCAAACAGTTATTGATGGTAATCGCACCCAATGTGCCTTTGCAGCCTAATATCAGCAAACTGAGCCTGGAACTGGAGGTGACACCTTCACAATGCCTAAAAATCATTTATATGCTTGACCGCGCCGGACTTCTCCTACTGCTTACCAAAGAACAGAAAGACTACAAGCATCTTGCGAAACCTGGAAAAATATTTCTTGGCAATGCTAATTTAATGTACTCTTTGTCTGGAATGGCAAACACAGGTACGTGCCGCGAGACGTTTTTTGCCAACCAATTGTCAACCATAGGACAACTGACTATGCCCCAAAAAGGTGATTTCATGCTGGATGGCAAATACTTGTTTGAAGTTAGAGGCAGCAGTAAGGATTTCAGACAAATAGCCAACATTCCCGACAGTTTTCTGGCTGTTGACGACATAGAAACAGGACATCTGAATCGTATTCCATTGTGGATGTTCGGATTGCTTTATTAGTCATTCCACATTTTTTCGTTTTTACTAATGCATCAACCTGCTAATCAAAACACCTTGAAGTTTTCTATAAAGGTGGGTTCTATAAATTCAACGAAATAAAATACAAATGATATGACAAATTTAAAATTTCTTTTCCTCGCTTTTGGCCGCTTTTCGGCATCTTGCTGTTTATCAATCGGTTGCACAGCCCGCTATACGCCCTCATTCTGCGCAGCAATCTGCTCGAAAACCGGCTCAAAATCACTGGAAATTAATTTATAGAATCTACCTAAAATCAAAGCCATCCAGACGGTTTTTCAACACTTGAAACAAAAAAAAACGTAACTTTGCGTAAAGTTAAAACAATATTTGACATGAAAAAATTTGCAGTCATACTGGCCGGATGCGGCCGCATGGACGGAGCCGAGATAAACGAGGCCGTGACATTATTGCTCTCGCTGAGCCAACAAGGATGCGCATTCCAATGCTTCGCGCCCGACAGGAAGCAGTTCCACGTCGTTGACCATTCGAAAGGCATTGTCGCCAACGAGGAACGCAACTTACTTGTCGAGGCCTCGCGCATAGCCCGCGACAAGGTTCTGCCTATTGAAGCTTTCAAGGCCGCCGACTACGATGCCTTGGTGTTCAGCGGAGGTTTCGGTGCAGCCAAAAACCTGTGCGACTATGCCTTCAAAGGTGCCGAGATGCAGGTCTGTCCTGATGTGACGCGCGTCATCAACGAGATGCACGCCGCAGGCAAGCCCATAGGCGGAATGTGCATCGCTCCCGTGCTGTTTGCCAAACTGATAAAAGACGTTCACATAACCCTTGGCAACGACGGCACTCCCGATGTGGACAACATACGCAAGATGGGTGCCCATCACGTACAGTCGGAGCACGGTGACGTGGTGATCGACCACGAGAACAAGGTTTTCACCACCCCTGCCTTCATGCTCGACGCATCGCTGTCGGACGTTTACGACGGAGCATACAACATGGTGGAGGCAATCGCTCAGTCAGTTTGAAGTTAAAAATTAAAAGTTGAAAGTTGAGAGTTGTTATATTGACTGCATGATGCGGGACTTCGGGACACGTGGCTCATGTTGTTCGGTCTTGTGTCTGAAAAACTAGATCTTCGTACCTTTGCGGCATGAAAACCCTCCGCCGCATAACATGTATCCTGTTGGCAATCATAGCCCTGACGGGGTGTGACCACACTGCCCGCCGCGCATGGAGCATGCTCGAACACGCCGAGGGCCTGCGCCATTCCGACCCCGACAACTGCCTCTGCATCATCGACAGCCTGATGCGCATGGAGATACACTATGGCGAGCTTTCCGCATAGAGATGGCCATGTTGCAGGCCGAGACACTCTTCGACAGCCTTGGCGAACCGCGCAAGGCGAGGGACTGCTTTGTGACCACACTGCCCGACCTTGCCGACGCATCCGAATACTACAAACGCAAAGGCGACTTGCCGAAAGCGACGAAACCAACCGACAAGCCGCCCTCGACTATGCTGACAAGATTGACAAATTGAACAAAAGCTACGAGAAAGTCGTGCAGGACTACGGACAGAAACTCACCGACAAGATGAAAAAAGAAGTTGCGGTGATGCAA
>JAZLGA010000053.1:0-110468 GCA_045616045.1 Bacteroidales bacterium
GGGTGGGGGAAGTTGTGCACTGCAACCTCAAAAAAAGCCACTCCGCAACCACATCACGACTTTTCAACAACCCAGAACGTGCGCATCGAATGTAAACACTCCTTCTCGAATTAGCAAATTTTTATTCTGCGGAATTTAGGAGTACAAAAAAATTGATTATTGTTCCACAAAAAAACTTATCCATCGCTTGTGGGTGAAATTTTGACTTGAGTGACATTGTGCTTAAAATTTATTGGTGCATTATTATTTTGAACCCTTTAATTGGACGTGTCTTATTTTGTCATATGCTTGAATTTGAATGTTATAATATACATTGGGAAGGTAATAACTCCGAATCTGTTTTAAAACCAATTCCAAATCAATAAAACGATATTTATTTGTAATATGCTAAATTGTAATAAGTTACAATCAAATTTCAAAAATTAGCACACCACTGCAGTTGGCTGACTTTAGTTTTGGCCGCTCATGACAAAATTTTTTGTTGTTAAGGTTCGATAAGAAATTTGTTTACAATAAGAAGTTGGTTAAACTTATTTCTTAGCTTGTTAAGAATGACACTTGAGGTCAAAATTAATTTAGATATAAGATGGAAAATTGAATGATATGTTTGAATTTTTCATCCTTGCTGTTTTGGTATAGTAGAAAATCAAGCCAGAACATTATGCGGAAATCGATGTTTTTGACACATTGGCATGTTGGTCTTGGGCAGGCTTTGACAAGCCTAATATTGGTCAGGAGTGCCTGGAATAGAGCAGTTCCCCTTTTCTCAGATAGGGCTGTGGCGTATTGTATGTTCTTTAATACTTATTTTGTTCAAACCTAAATTTAAGTTGAATAAAAAAATAATCTTCTTTTCTTGTTCCAATAAAAAATAAATCATATTTTTGCACCCTAAAACCTAAATGGTCTAATAGTATAAATTATGGGAACAGATACCACACGTGAATCTATATTGTCTGCAGCCAAGTATTTGTTTGTGCGTTTTGGTTATGAAAAAACCTCCATGAACGATATTGCCAAGGCTGCCCGCAAGGCCAAGGGTTCTATATATTACAATTTCACTTCAAAACTGGATATTTATTCCAAGCTGCTTGAAGCCGAGCTGGAAGCCATAATAAAGGAGCTCACAGACAAACGTATCTATTTCACAACAACTCCTTATGGTCTGGCTGAACGTATGAAACACTATCTCAGCCATCGTATGGAGGTGCTTAATTTAAGCCACCTTTGTCGTCAGGCTGTTACCGAGTTGTATTATAGCAAAGACGCCGAACTTTGTCGCAAGATTGAGGAGATGCGTGAGGCTTTGGATTTAAGGGAAAGGCATTTCTTTTCAGAACTCTGCAGTCGAGGCCGAAAAAGCAATTTCATTCCACGTCAAGTCTCGCCTGACTCTTTCGCCGACATGATGATTATGATATTGAAGAGTTTGGAGATACAGTTTTTTGTGCAAAACCGTTATGACGAACTTAAGAAAACATACGACTGCATGCTTGAGGTGATGGTGGGCAACACCCTTTCTTCGCGGCAGCCATACTCACCTTACAATATAAATTGATATGAAAAGAATATTGACGCTTGCCATTGTTTTGCTTTTCCTTTTGCCGGCTTGTCACAAAAAGGGAGTGTCGCTCTTCAAGGGCGACTATTCCTATAAAATGTCGGGCTCTGTTGATTTGAAACCTGCTGACAGCAGTGGTCTCTTTACGCTTCATTTTAATGTGACCAACGAGATTGGAAGTCTGGTCATCAGTCCTGAAGAACGCGGCAGCGACAGCGTCATGGTTGCGATAAATGCCGTGAATGGCGAGGTGATTGCTACTAAAGCCTTTTGCAACGACAACGAAATCAAGTTCGCCGACTTCGACAGGTTACTGAGGATAACAGATATAGCACAAGGCATAAACACCAATTGCAAAGTCACTGTTGAAGCCAGAGGAACAATGTATGACGACAATACCATGGTCGTTAGTGCAAGATTCTCCGGAAGTCATACCTATCTTGGCAGTGAATATGATGTAAAAGGCGACGACATTGTTGTGGTGGCCTATCGTAACGAATAGCAGAGCAAGTCAAAACAAACAAGTCACATGAATCGTTTTTTACATATAACTCTGTTAGTGTTCATGGCTTTGGCATCATGCATTTCCAACCATGAGCGAAAGGATCCCATTGCTGGACGAATTGTGCCTGTGGGGGTCATGTGTGTTGACACCACAAGTTGCCTTACGCGTACAGTATATGTAGGCACTGCCGAAGAGAGCCGTTCTGTTGACATGACATTCAAGTATGGAGGCACCATCGACAAAATGCCTGTTATGGTGGGTTCGGTGGTACACAAAGGTGATTTGTTGGCATCGGTCTCGTCATCAACGCTTATCAGTTCGCAGCGTACGGCTCAAGCCACTCTTGAGCAAGCTCGTGATGCCTACCAGAGGCTAAAGATAGTGCATGAGAGCGGAAGCCTTGCCGAGATAAAGTGGATAGAGATGCTGACCAACCTTGAGAAGGCCGAGGCTAATGCCGAATTGGCCGACGATATGTTGACCGAGAGTGCCATACATGCTCCTTTTGCTGGTATTGTTACGATGGTCAACGCTGAGGTTGGCGAGAATGTGTCACCGCTAAAGAGTGTGGTGCGCGTTATCAGTACTGAAGGCGCTGTGGTGAGGGTCCCAGTGCCTGAGACAGAAATAAAAAATATACAGAAAGGCGACAATGCAACTATAAGGGTGCTGGCTTTGGGCAATGCCATGTTCGGCGGCAAGGTGGTGGAGAAAGGCATGGTAGCGTCGCCACTCTCGCATACTTATAATGTGAAGGTCAGCTTGAGCGGTGGCAACGGAGAATTGTTGCCTGGCATGATAGGACGCGTGACGTTCGACAACGATATGGTAAATGGTATAGTGATACCTGCCAATGCTGTGCTTTTAGGCAGCAACTCTAAATTCGTGTGGGTCGCTGAAAATGGTGTTGCGTCTCGACGCAATGTGATTGTGGGAGGTTATGTGGGAAAAGGTGTGATGATTGAGTCTGGCCTTCATATTGGCGATACTGTCATCACTGAAGGGTATCAGAATGTCAGCAGTGGCATGAAGATAAAATGCAGCATCAAAAATGAAGCGCAATAACGACATAATAGGAGGAAGTATTCTTTACCAGCATCTTGTTTACCTGGTGGTGGCCTTGATTGTTGCTTTTGGCATTTATGGTCTCGTCAAGATGAAGAAAGACGAGTTTCCGGCGTTCACCATCAGACAAGGCATTGTTGCTGGCGTTTATCCTGGTGCAACAACGCAAGAGGTTGACGAACAACTCACAAAACCCCTCGAACAACTGCTTTTCTCCATGCCCGAAGTGGACCGAAAAACAACCTATTCTGTGACCAGGGAAGGCATTTGTTATGTGTATGTAGGGCTTGACCTGTCGGTGAAGGACAAGGACCTGACATGGTCGAAGATACGTCACAAGCTTAATGAGGCCAAGATGTTGAAATTCCCAGTTGGTGTGCTTGCTTTGGCAGTAATCGATGACTTTGGAAACACTTCCTCGCTGCTGATTGCCATGGAGTCGGAAGACAAGACGTATTCGGAACTGAAGGAATATACCGACGACCTCACAAAACGTTTGCGCGACATCCCCCAGATGGGCAATGTCAAGGTGCAAGGCATACGCGATGAGGAGATTGCCGTGACGATAGATCCCGTTCGACTGTCCAATTTTGGCATCAGTCCGAACACCCTGGCCTTGAATTATGCCACACAAGGCTTGCTGACCACCAGCGGCACCTATGAAAATGCCGACTTCGACATTCCTTTGCATATAGTAACTCCGGTGACTTCCGAAAAAGAGATAGAGGATCAAATCGTTTATACCGACCCTATGGGACAGGTGGTCAGGTTGCGCGATGTGGCCGACATAGAACGACGCTACAAGGAGTCTTCTACTGTGGTTAACTTCAACGGTAACAATGCTCTTGTCATCTCGGTTGAGATGCGCAAGGGATTTGACATTGTGGCTTTTGGAGATAAAGTGGAGAAGGTCTTGTCTGATTTTGAGACCACTTTGCCCGACAGCGTCAGGATGTATCGCATCACCGACCAACCCAAGGTGGTGAGCAAATCGGTAATGTCGTTTTTGCGCGACTTGCTTATCTCAATGGCAGTGGTGATTGTCGTCATGCTGCTTCTCTTCCCTATACGCACAGCTCTCGTGGCCAGTTCGGGATTGCCTATATGCACTGCTGCGTCTATAGGTCTCATGTATCTTTTTGGCATAGAGCTAAATACTGTGACGCTTGCCGCTCTTATAGTGGTGCTTGGAATGATAGTTGACGATTCCATAATAAATATTGACGGCTATATTGCCAAACTACAGCAAGGGTGCGAGCCTTTCAAGGCTGCTACAAGCAGCGCGCGTGAGCTGTTTATGCCTATGTTTATAGCCACCACTGCCATCACTGTGATGTTTTTCCCTATTAAGGTGCTTATAACTGGGCCTTTGGGCGATTTCGTACAACTTTTCCCTTGGACAATAGCATTCTCGCTGATGTCGTCATTGGCATACGCAATGCTTGTAATACCTGCTTTGGAGATACATTTCATAAAACCTGACACCGATGCTCGTCGTCTGTGGCGTTTTGAGCGTATGCAACAGCATTTCTTTGCCGTTTTGCAACGAGGTTATGACACTATGCAAGGTTTCTGCTTCCGGCATCCTTTTGTAACCATTGTAGTTGGCTTGGTCTCCATTGTGCTTGGCATTTTGATGTTTCTGGCACTAAATGTGCAGATGATGCCTATGGCCGAACGCGACTGTTTCGCAATAGAGCTGCGTTTGCCCGAAGGTAGCACCATGCAGGCAACACAGAAGGTGAGCGACTCGTTGCAGCACATGCTGCTGACCGACAAGCGTGTCACCTCGGTGACGGCTTTCATAGGCGAGACAGCACCTCGTTTCCATGTGACATATTCGCCTAGCATCCCCGCCAAGAACCTCTGCCAGATGATTGTCAACACCAAGTCGAAGAAAGACACAGAAGCACTCCTAAAGGAACTCGATGGACGATATTCCTATTATTTCACCAATGCACATGTGCGTTTCCGCCAACTTGATTATCAATCTGCTGCAAATCCCGTTGAGGTGTATGTGTATGGCGATGACTATGAGGCAACGGGTGCTGTGGCACAAAAGATAAAAGACTATATGCTCACCCTTGATGATGAATTGCGATGGGTACACACCAACTATGATGAGTTCATTCCCACTATGCGCATCACCATGAAGCCTGAAGAGTGCGCAAAACTGGGCATCACAAAGGGTGTCCTATCTTTGGATATGGCCACTTCGCTCAACGGACAGCCGTTAACGACATTATGGGAGGGCAAAAAAAGCCTTCCTGTCAATCTTTACACACAAAATAGCGATACTGCCATTACCGACATAGGCAACAGGCTTATTCCTACAACGATGCCAGGGTTGTGGGTGCCATTGAGGCAAGTTGCCGATGTGACGCCAGAATGGCAACCCGCACAGATATCACATCGCAACGGACGCAACCTAATCATTGTGAGCGCCGATATGAAGTTTTGGAAACCACAGACTGCAAGTGCTGCCAAGATACGACATTTCATCGATACGGAGGTGTTGCCTGACTTGCCCGACGGCGTGATTATAGAATACGGAGGTTTGACTTCGCTTAACGACAATGTCATTCCTGAACTTGCCATTAGTGTGATTGTGGCCGTTTTGATATTATTTGCGTTTTTGGTTGTTTATTTCAAGAAGTTAAGTATAGCTGTACTCACAATGGCTTCGAGCATGCTTTGCCTTTTTGGGGCCTTCTTTGGGGAGTGGCTTTTTGGCCTCGATTTTGGAATGACATCGGTGTTGGGTGTGGTAAGCCTGATAGGTATCATTGTGCGCAATGGCATCATCTTATACGAATATGCCGAGACATTGCGCAACGATGAGCAGATGACAGCCAAGGAAGCCGCCATGAAGGCCGGCAGTAGACGTATGCGTCCCATATTCCTCACTTCGGCAACAACGGCTCTTGGTGTGCTGCCAATGATAATAAGCCAAAACCCGCTGTGGATGCCAATGGGTGTCGTGATATGCTTTGGAGTCATGCTCTCACAAGTAATAGTCATAGCCGTAACACCTGTCGTTTATTGGCAATTGTTCAAAAAGAAAGGTGAAGAACAGCAAAAAAACGTGTTGCCATGAAAAAGTGCCTTCTAACCATATTTTTATTGTCATTGTTTGCTGTGCTTGAAGCACAGGATCAAACTATTAGTCTGACTGTTGAAGAATGTGTTAGTATGGCTCTTGACAATAGTGCAGAGTGCCACAACGCCAATCTTGCCGTCTGTCGTGCCGAGGCTGTGAAAGGGGAAGTGAGAGCGGAGTATTTCCCTAAGTTGTCGGCCCAGGCTGCTGCCATGAAATCATACAATCCTTTGTTTGAAATCGGTATTGCCGACATTGATAATGCCATTTTGCGTCAATATGCATACTCAATGGCTCAGAATTATGGGCCCTTGTGGGGTGGCTTAGAGTCCGTCTCGCTCATCGATGGTGGCTTCATTGCCTCGCTGACAGCCATGCAAACGATATATGCCGGTGGACGAGTGCGAAACGGCAACAAACTGGCCGCATTGGGTGTGGAAGCATCACAACTAATGGCATCAACAAATAATGATGAAGTTAGGGAACAAACCGAATCGTTGTGTTGGCAGATGATAGCCCTTCAGCAAAAAGCGCATACAATAGAGTTGCTCTCTTCGCTGATAGATACCTTGCACAAAGACGTGGAATCGGCATCGAAAGCAGGACTCATAGCCCCAAATAGCATCACCAAGGTGAATCTGAAAATGAGCGAATGCGAGCTTAACAAGAAAAAAATAAGCGACGGCATAACGTTGATGAAGATGGCTCTATCCCAAATGATAGGCATTGAAGACTGGCATGGCCTCGACATCACTGACACTTTGGGTGGGGAACTGCCTCCAGACAAATATATGACCGATGCCAAGAAAGCAGTGGAAACACGCAACGAGACACGACTGCTTGAAATATCTGTCGAGGCGCAAAAGCTTCGCAAAAAACTTGTCATCGGACAGTCGCTGCCTTCGCTGATGATAGGTGGAAGCCTTAACTTTAACACCTTGTTCGACAGACCAGCCAAGAATATGATTGCTTTTGCAATGTTGCAAATACCTATCACCGATTGGCACAAGACTGCATTCCAGATAAAACAGCACGATATTGACATAGCGACCGAAAGCAACAAGCATCGCGACCTTGTCGATAAAATGGAACTACAGACCGAACAGGCTTGGTTTGCCTTGCAGCAGAGTTGGCTTCAGATTGAGTTGTCGCAGAAAAACGCTGATGATGCATATCAGAATCTAAAAACCACACAAGACTATTATATGGCTGGTATGCTTCCTCTCTCAGACCTCCTTGAGGCACAGACATTATACAAGAACGCCCTTGACGGACTTGCCGACAGCCGTGCCAACTATCGTATCAGTATGCTGAAATATAGGCGTCTCACTGAATAAAGACAAAACATCTCTGCTGATGGCTGTTTGTTGACTGCTGCTTTCTCCAAAATAACTAATCTTTTTTGTGTCAATAAAAAAAATTTGTACTTTTGCCGCAATATGAATAATATCCGAAATTTCTGCATAATAGCGCATATCGACCATGGCAAGTCAACCTTGGCCGACCGTTTGCTTGAGTTGACACACACTTTGAGCGACAAAGAACTCGTCAATCAAGTGCTCGACGATATGGACCTTGAACGTGAGCGTGGAATAACCATAAAAAGCCATGCCATACAAATGAAATATAACCGTAATGGTGAAGAGTATATTCTTAACCTTATAGACACTCCCGGCCATGTCGATTTCTCATACGAGGTTTCTCGTTCAATAGCCGCTTGCGAGGGAGCTCTTCTTGTCGTTGACGCCACACAAGGCATTCAGGCCCAAACAATATCAAACCTTTATTTGGCACTTGAACATGACTTGGAGATAATACCTGTGATGAACAAGATTGATATGGACAGTGCTATGGTCGATGTCGTGGAAGACCAAATCGTCGATATGTTGGGTTGTGATGCTGACACCATACTCAAGGTGAGTGCACGCACGGGTGAAGGCGTGCCCGCTGTCCTTGATGCCATTGTTGACCGCATACCATCGCCCAAAGGTGATCCAGAAGCCCCATTGCAGGCTTTGATATTCGACTCGGTGTTCAACTCATATCGTGGAATAATCGCCTATTTCAGGGTCATGAATGGAATTTTGCACACTGGCGATCTTGTCAAGTTCTTTGCAACGGGCAAGGAATATAATGCTGACGAGATTGGCGTGCTCCAGTTGAGACAAGTGCCCAAGGACACCCTTAAGGCTGGCGATGTGGGTTACATCATCTCGGGAATCAAAACCTCAAAGGAGGTCAAAGTGGGTGATACCATCACTCATGTCGAAGCTCCTTGCGCCGAACCTGTGTCTGGTTTCGAGAATGTAAAACCTATGCTTTTTGCAGGCATATATCCCGTTGATGCCGATGACTATGAGGAACTTCGTGCTTCGCTTGAAAAGCTGCAACTAAACGATGCTTCGCTTGTATGGGAACCAGAATCGTCGGCAGCATTGGGCTTCGGCTTCAGATGCGGCTTCCTTGGCTTGCTACACATGGAGATTGTGCAGGAACGCCTTGACCGTGAGTTCAACATGGATGTGATCACCACGGTGCCCAATGTCTCGTTCAAATGCTACAAAACCGACGGAGAGATACTTGAGGTGCATAACCCAAGCGGATTGCCCGAAGTGACACGAATTGACCATGTCGAAGAGCCATATATCATTGCCCAAATAATATCCAAGAATGATTTTATTGGCCCTATAATGACTCTGTGCATCGAGAAACGTGGCGTCCTCAAAAATCAAGTTTACATCTCCTCCGACCGTGTGGAACTCACCTTCCAGATGCCTCTTAGCGAAATCGTGTTCGACTTCTACGACAAACTCAAGTCCATCTCCAAGGGTTATGCCTCGTTCGATTACCATATAGCAGGTTATCAAGAGGCCAATCTTGTCAAACTTGACATTATGCTCAATGGCGAGTCGGTTGACGCACTCTCTACTCTCATCCATCGTGACCATGCCTATGACTTTGGTCGCCGCATGTGCGAGAAGTTGAAGGAACTCATACCTCGTCACCAGTTCGACATAGCCATACAAGCCTCGATAGGTGCAAAGATCATTGCTCGAGAAACGGTAAGACAGGTGCGCAAGGATGTCACCGCCAAGTGCTATGGTGGCGACGTCTCGCGTAAACGCAAGTTGCTCGAGAAACAGAAAGCAGGCAAGAAACGTATGCGCCAGGTAGGCAACGTGGAAGTGCCACAGTCGGCTTTCCTTGCTGTCCTCAAACTTGATTGAAAATATATTATAGATTTAAAAACTCGGACAAAATTCAATTATTATGGAACATGTTATCCCTGCATGGATGTTAATTCCTTTTGTTGTGATGCTCCTCTGTATTGCTGTTCTGCCTCTGCTACCTAAAATAAGCGAATGGTGGGAACACAACCTTCATAAACTCTATGTCTCGCTTCTTTTGGGTGTGCCTGTGGGCATCTGGCTCTGCATGAACGGCATGAGCCACGACCTTGTCCATCAGATGATTTACGACTATGTGCCGTTCATCTTGCTTCTGATGGCTCTTTTCGTCACTACGGGAGGTATCTGCATCAAAGGCGACCTTGTGGCCAAGCCTATTACCAATACCGTCATTCTGGGGATAGGTTGGATCTTGGCTTCGTTTATGGGAACAACGGGCGCTGCCATGTTGCTTATACGTCTTGTTTTGCAAACCATATCGCAACGTAAGTATAAGACGCATACTGTGTTGTTTTTCATTGCAATAGTTGCCAACTGCGGTGGCTTGCTTTCGCCACTCGGAGACCCTCCCTTGTTCCTCCTTTTCCAGAAAGGGACATCGTTTATGTGGTGGATGCAGAACATGTTCCTTGAATGGCTTGTGACTGGACTTCTTCTGTTGTTTGTCTATTTCGTTGTCGATACATATTTATACCGCAAAGAACCTAAGGAAAACATTGAGGCGGATATCGCCGAAGAGGTTGCCATGCAGTTCTCGGGCCTCATCAACATCGTGTGGTTGCTCTGTATCATAGCAAGCACCATGTTCATCAACAAGACTTTCATCCCTGCAATGAGTGCCGAAGATGCTCCATGGTACCTGCGTCTGCTGCGCGAGTGGGTGTTCTTGATCATAATCCTCTGCTCGTGGCTTACAACCAAGAAAAAGGTGCGTGACGACAACAACTATTCGTGGACTCCCATTCTTGAAGTGGCCTGCGTCTTTGTGGGCATCTTTGCAACCATGACCCCTGCACTAGGTTTCTTGGGACAAGATAGCGTTAAGGAAGTCATAAGCACTGTCGTCGATGAGCCTTGGGAATACGTCTATTGCACTGGCATCTTGTCTGCTTTTCTTGACAATGCTCCGACAGCTATGGTGTTCAACTCGATGGCTCCCTATGGCGACATAGCAGGACTTGCTGCAGACCCTTTCCTTAAAGCAATATCAATGGGTGCCGTGTTCTTTGGCGCTTTGACATATATTGGCAACGGACCTAACTTTATGGTTAAGTCGATAGCCGAACAAGAAGGAATAAAGATGCCTTCGTTCTTTGGCTATATGTTTAGATTCTCACTTGTGGTGTGCTTGCCTATTTATATAATAGTTCAGTTGATTTTCTTCTGACAAGAAACCCTGAATGTCGTATAAGAATTTGGCAGTTAACCTGTTTTGAGAGCCAGAATACTTTGAAAAATTGTAGAATTGCGACTGCCAAGCCAAAGGCTTTCGTAAAAAAGCCTTTGGCTTGGCAGTCAAACCCTAAACATAACATTAAATATCCCGTAAAACAATGTTTGACGAACTTATCTATGAAATTGGCTTGACACTGCTGCCAGGTGTAGGCGATGTAGTGGGCAAACGCTTTGTAAGCTATTGTGGCTCGGCAAAGGCAATATTCGAGGAAAAAAGAAATTCGTTGGGGAAAATCGCAGGAATGCGCAAGTCAACCATCGATGCCATTTGTTCAAAGAAAGTATTGCTTCGTGCAGAGGAGGAAGTGAAGTTTATTGAGAAAAACGGAGTCACTCCGCTATACTACCAGTATCCAGATTATCCCAAGAGGTTGCTCAATTGTGATGACTCTCCTTTGATGCTATACAAAAAAGGCAATGCCGACCTCAATGCCGAGCGCGTGGTAGCCATAGTTGGTACGCGCAATGTCACTGAATATGGATGCTTAAATTGCGCAAAACTTGTTGAAGACCTTGTGGGTGACAACGTGCTTATAGTGAGTGGATTGGCATACGGAGTGGATACTGAGGCGCATTCTGTAGCCGTGAAAAATGACATCCCTACCGTGGGAGTGTTGGGCTGTGGTTTGCAAACCATATATCCCAGCACCAACAAGACTTTGGCATTGCGAATGTTAGACAAAGGAGGCCTGCTGACAGAGTGCATTAGCGGCACTCAGCCAGAACGAGAGAACTTTCCTCGCCGAAACCGTATCATAGCCGGCATGGCTGATGCCATAGTGGTTATAGAGTCGGCACTCAAGGGAGGCTCGCTTATTACGGCAGAACTCGCTAACTCTTACAATAGGGACGTCTTCGCATTCCCAGGCCGTGTGTGCGACATCTTCAGCCAAGGGTGCAACTACCTTATCCGCACCAACCGTGCCAACCTTATCGAGACAATAGATGACCTGCGTTATGTGATGCGTTGGGACAAAAAGGCAAAAAAAGAGATTCAAACACAGTTTTTGAGGCAACTAACAAGCGAGGAGAAGAATATCATGGACGCCTTTAACGGTGAACAGGTTGCCTCGCTTGATGACATGATTGTTAAAACGTCGCTGCCTACACCCAAGTTGGCTTCTTTGTTGCTTACGCTTGAGTTTGACGGCATCATCAAGGCACTGCCAGGAAAACGCTACCAAAAAATTTGACGACAGACTATGACGAATGGAAGAGTAATAAAATCGACAGGCAGTTGGTATATAGTCAGTGATGAAAACGGCATGTTGTGGAAATGCCGCCTGCGAGGTAAACTGCGCCTCGATGGAATAGTCTCGACAAACCCTGTGGCAGTGGGCGACAATGTCACCTTTGAACAGGAAGTCAACAAAGACACTGCCGTAATCAAGTCGATCTTGCCTCGTAACAATGTGATTGTGCGCAAGTCGGTCAACCTTAGCAAGGCTTCACATATCATTGCATCAAACATCGACATTGCCATCATTGTTGCCACAATAAGCAACCCGCGTACGTCAACAGGTTTCATCGACCGTTTTGCTGTCACTGCCGAAGCCTATCACATACCAGTGGCACTGCTTTTCAATAAGATTGACATTTATAGTGATGAAGAGAAAGCGGATATGCAGACCCTTGTCGAATATTACAACTCAATAGGCTACACCTCTTTCGGAATCTCGGCTGTGACTGGATATAATTGCGACAGACTTATGAACCTGATGAAAGGTAAGGTCTGCTTGTTTTCTGGCCATTCGGGAGTTGGCAAGTCGGCTTTGGTTCACGCTCTTGACCCCGCACTTGATGTGAAGATAGGCGCAATTTCTGATGTCCATCACAAGGGAAAACATACCACCACCTTTGCCGAAATGCACCAGCTACAGTTTGGCGCATGTGTCGTTGATACCCCAGGAATAAAAGAGTTTGCTCTTTATGAACTTGACAATGAAACACTTGCACAACGGTTCCCTGAGATGAGGAACTTGATGAACGAATGTCGTTTCTCCAATTGTACACATACCCACGAACCAGGCTGTGCCGTTAAAAAGGCTGTCGATAACCTTGAAATAGCACCTTGGAGATACGAGAACTATTTGAAAATGATTAACGGGGAAGACAGGGGATGCTATGAGAAGTAAGGATTGTAACCGAAACCTTTCGACACGTTGCTGATGACTGTAGAGATAATCCAACAATAATAGCCATGAAAATATCACTTTTCGGAAAAAACATCTCTGGCAATGATAAACCTTTCATTTCCAAACTACTTGAAATGTTGAAAGGCAGTGGAGTAGATGTCTCGGTCTTTTATCCATTTGCCGCTAAAAATCCCGATTTGTTTGTTGGTGTATCCTCTTTTGTTGACAATATGTCGTTGAGGCAGGTCAATCCGTTGCTTATGCTTTCGGTTGGAGGCGACGGCACCATGCTCGACACTCTGCCGTTGTTGCTTGATTCGGGGATACCTGTTTTGGGAATCAACACGGGCAGGCTTGGCTTCCTGTCGAGTGTGACACGAGACGAAATGGAAAACGCAATACACGATGTCATAAACGGCCGCTATTCTATCGACAAACGCACTGTGTTGCAATTAGTGGAACCTGGAGGCATTTTCCCAAACAACAGTTTTGCTCTCAATGAACTTGCCATCATAAGACGACCTGAACTGTCGTTGCTTTCGATAAAAGTGTTTGTTGATGATGCCTATCTTAACACATACTGGGGCGACGGCATACTTGTAGCGACTCCGACTGGCTCAACCGCCTATTCCCTTAGTTCCGGCGGCCCCATTATAACCCCCGATTCGAACAGCATTGTGATAACGCCTATGGCAGCTCATAATCTGACGGTGAGGCCAGTGGTGATGCCAGATGATTGTACGATAAAGATAATAGTCGAAGGTCGTGGCAACGAATGCGTTGCATCGTTGGACTCACAGACGCGCCCTATCAGCACACCGGCACAACTTGTACTTAAAAAGGCCGACTTTCGCATCAATACTATTAAAATCAGAGACAATGACTTTTTTGCTACGATACGCAACAAGTTAATGTGGGGGAAAGACAATAGAAATTGATTTATATCGTTAGTTATCAAAAAAAAGTGTAACTTTGCACACTTTTATGGAATATGATAACGTGTGTTCAATAAAAGGCTGATGATAGTGGAAGATATGCTCAACAAAGTGAGGTTTCTTATTATAGCAGTTTGCGTTGCGACCGTCCTGTTTTGTAGTGACAGGCTTTATGCACAACGTCCAATGACTATGGAGTTTGGCGCTCATGCAGGCGTCTCTTATTACATTGGTGACATCAATCCGGTGAAACATTTTGTCGGTTCACAACTGAAATATGGAGGCTTGATACGTTTTAACCAGAACCCTCGTATTGCATATCGTATAGAATACACTCATGGTAGGCTAAAAGCCTCTGACGAGAAAATAAATTGGCGCCCTGAGAGAAAACTTGGTTTCATGACCAATATCGATGACTTTACCGCTGTTGCAGAGTTTAACTTTCTTGAATATTATCCAGAGAACTCGCGTCGCAGGTTCTCTCCTTTCATCTTTGCAGGCGTGTCGGTTTTCCTTTTTGCCCCAAAGACATACGACGGCTCTGTCAATCTGCGTGAGTTGCGTACCGAAGGCAATGGTTATGGCCGAGTGGGAGTGTCAATACCTTTCGGGCTGGGCCTTAAGTTTGCCTTTACCAAAAATCTTCTTGCCACTGTCGAATGGCGTATGCACAAGACCTTTACCGACTATCTTGACGATGTTAGCACTGTTTATCCACAATATCATGCAATATACGAAGGCAACGACTATACCGACCCCACTGGAACATATCTTGAAGGCCAGCAGCGAGGCAACTCCGCTTTCAAGGACTGGTATAGTTTTGCTGGCGTTACTTTGTCATGGAAGATAAATCTGCCAACACGTTCGGCATGTAACTTAAATCAACGCTGATGATGGAACTGAAGGAACAGATAAACACCCACAACCTGCCAAGCCACATTGCCATCATCATGGACGGCAACGGTCGTTGGGCCAAGTTGCGTGGCATGGAACGCCTCAACGGTCATCATAATGCCTTGAAGGCTGTGCGCGACTCAGTAGAGGCATGCACCGAACTGGGCGTGAAATATCTCACCCTTTACACTTTCTCAACTGAGAATTGGAACCGACCACAAGCCGAAGTGAATGGACTTATGGACTTGCTGTCGGAGACGATAAGCCATGAAGTGCCGACATTCCTCGAAAACGGGATACGACTCAATGCCATAGGCGAAATAGAGTCATTGCCCCAAAATACATATCAGAAACTCATAAACGCCATAAAAGATACCGCTCGTTGCGACAAGACCACTCTTACATTGGCATTGTCGTACTCAGGCCGATGGGACGTGACACAAGCAATGCGTAAAATGGCCGATGCAATAGCCGACAAGCGACTTGCACCTAACGAAATAAGTCAAGATACAGTGAAACAATACCTGTCGACAGCCGACATGCCCGACCCTGAACTGCTTGTTCGTACCAGTGGCGAACTTCGCATCAGCAACTTCCTCCTATGGCAGATGGCCTATGCCGAACTTTATTTCACCGATACGCTCTGGCCTGATTTCGACAAGAACGAGCTATATAAAGCTATAATAGATTTCCAGCATCGTGAACGCCGTTTCGGTAAAACAAGTGAACAGATTATATAATAAAACAGACTACATGAAATATATATCTACCATAAAACGAATCTTTCTGATTTTTATAGTCACTGCATTGACAGCATTCACACAACTTAATGCCCAGGTGCAGATAGGCGACGATGCCGGCCTCATTGACTATTCAAACCCAAAAAAATATACCATAGGTGGAATAACGGCCACCGGTACCCAGTATATCGACAAGTCAATACTCATCTCCATGTCGGGTCTGCATGTCGGTAACGAAATCGGCATACCTGGCGAAGACATATCATCGGCTATACGCAAATTATGGAAATACGAAATGTTTGAAGACGTGTCTGTCAATGCCACAAACATCATTGGTGACAAGATTTTCCTTGAAATAGCCGTAAAGGAAAAGCCCCGTGTGTCGAAGTTCTCCTTCAGTGGCGTGAAAAAGACTGAAGCTGATGAGATACGCTCGCAGATAAACATAACTCGTGGCGATGTGGCTACCGAACACCTTATGGTGAAAACCAAACGCATCATATATGACTATTTTGCCGAAAAGGGTTTCCTCAATGCAACTGTCGACATAATACAGTCGGCCGACACGACACACTCCAACTATGTTGACCTGCAGATAAGTATTGACAAAGGCTCGAAAGTCAAAATTGGCAAAATCAATATTATTGGCAACGACAACCTCTCGGATGCACAAATTCTTTCTTCCATGAAGGAGACCAAACAACGCGGTAACTTCAATCCCCTTGAACCTCTTGGCCCGCTTGTGATAAACACAATCACAGATGTCTTCTACAACCCACAACGCGCAATCGATGGTGTTGAAAGTTATTTCTATGACAATTACAGGCCAAGAATATTCAAGAGATCTAAATACAACGAGTCGAATTTCCGTGACGACAAACAAAAAGTCATCGACAAATACAACTCCAAAGGCTACCGTGATGCCATCATAGTAAGGGATTCCGTATATAAAATTGATGACAAGAATATCGGTATTGACCTCGTTCTTGACGAAGGAAACCGCTATTACTACCGCAACATATCATGGACCGGTAACACAAAGTACTCTACAGACTACCTTAACCGTGTGCTTGGCATACGCAAGGGTGATGTTTACAACAAGGAACTCCTAAACACCAACCTTACCTACAGTGAAACATCTATGGATGTCGGCTCGCTCTATATGGACGATGGTTATCTCTTCTTCCAAGCCAATCCTGTAGAGGTATTGGTCGAGAACGATTCGATAGACCTCGAGATACGTATGCACGAAGGCGAGCAGGCTCGAATAAACAATGTCACCCTTAAAGGGAACACCAAGACAAACGACCATGTGGTTATTAGGGAACTCTATTCTCGTCCGGGACAGCTATTCAGCCGTAGCGACGTTACCCGCTCTGTGCGTGAGTTGGCTACCTTAGGATTCTTTAACCAAGAGACAATCACTCCCGACGTGAAACCCAACTTCACAGATGGCACTGTCGATATAGAATATCAAGTGGAAGAGGCTTCGGCCGACCAGGTTGAGTTGTCGGCAGGTTGGGGTTATGGTATGCTCATGCTGAGTCTTGGCTTGTCGTTCAACAACTTCTCGTTCAACAAAATGTTTAAAAAAGATGCTTGGAAGCCTGTCCCCAGCGGTGACGGACAAAAGTTGTCGCTCAGACTCACCACCTATGGCATTCGTTACATAAACTATGGCATTTCGTTCACCGAACCATGGCTTGGAGGCAAGAAACCTAACTCGTTGACTGTTTCAATATACCAGTCTTTCTATTCAAATGGAAAAAAACGCAGAGATGACGACTTCGGTTGGTTCCGTATCACTGGCGGTACTGTTGGCCTTGGCAAACGTCTTACTTGGCCCGACGACTATTTCACTCTCTATCAAGGCATCAGTTTTATGCGCTATGACTTGAAGAAATATTCCTCAGTATTCTCTTTCGGTGACGGAAACGGACACTTCAACCTCTTGAGCTACAACATAGTGTTAGGAAGAAGTTCGGTAAGCCAACCCATATATCCACGCAACGGTTCCGAGTTCCAATTGTCTTTGGAAATAACTCCTCCATATTCGCTCTTTACAAAGAAAGATTATTCTACAATGTCGGAGAACGAAAAATACAAATGGATTGAGATGCACAAGTGGAAGTTCAAAGCAGTGTGGTACACCGAATTGTATGACAAACTTGTGCTTATGACACGTGTTCGCTTTGGCTATCTTGGCCACTACAATAGTGAGATAGGTGTGACACCATTCCACCGTTTCTTCCTAGGTGGCGACGGTTTGGGCACCTACACCCTCGACAGTCGTGAGATTATAGGTATGCGTGGTTACAAGAACGAATCGTTGACGCCTTCGTCGGATGGAGGTAACATATTCGAGAAACTTACACTTGAGTTGCGTTATCCTCTTTCGTTGAATCCACAAGCCACCATCTATGCCCTTGCTTACGCTGAGGCAGGTAATTGCTGGAACGGAGTGAAGGGTTTCAACCCATTCAAGCTGAAACGTTCGGCAGGACTCGGCATACGTGTATATCTGCCTATGTTTGGTCTCCTTGGACTTGACTGGGGATATGGCTTCGACAATGTAAATATGCCAGGAGTGAGCGGCGCCAACAAAAGCCAATTCCACTTCTCTATCGGAGGTTCCATCGACTAAAATAAAGTTTGGACTGATATTTGTATAAATAGAATTGATATTAAATTTAATAGTTATGAAAAGCATAAAACTAATTATTGCAACCGCGTTGTTGCTTTCTTGCTCCTTATTTGCTTCTGCACAAGTAGGAGGACAGAAAATCGCTTGCGTTGATTCTGAATACATTCTGGCAAACATTCCCGAATACAGTGACGCACAAGAACAACTTAACACCCTGTCGGCAAAATGGCAGACCGAAATCAAGACCATGTTCGACAAGGTGTCGGAGATGTACAAAAAATATCAGGCAGAGTCAGTGCTCCTTTCAGACGAGCAGAAAAAAGCACGCGAACAAGAAATAGTAAAGAAGGAGCAGGAAGCAAAAAACCTGCAGATGCAGTATTTTGGATCTGAAGGGCAGTTGTTCCAAAAACGTACCGAACTGGTGCAACCTATTCAGGAAAAGATTTATAATACCATTAAAGAGGTTGCTTTGCAGAAAAACTATGCTATGGTTTTAGACCTTGCGTCAGGAACATCACTGCTTTATGCAAGCGACAAAGTCGATATTAGCGACGACATCCTTGACGAGTTGAGCAGTGTCATGCAAACGGTTAACCGCACTGACCGCAAAAAAGGAAAATGACCATAAAAGGCGAATTCTCGTTGGCATTGACATGTCTTTAAAGGCTTTTGTTTAAACTAAAATATGCTACGAGTGCCTATATTGAAAAAAAAGTGTAACTTTGCATTTCAAATTTTAAGGTAGGAATTTGATAATTTTTAAATAAAATACAGAAAATGAATAAATTAGTGAAAGTTTTATGCCTCTTCGTTGCTCTATTTGCAACAAGCGTTATTGCTGAGGCACAGGTGAAAATAGCCCATGTAAACACTGCTGACATCATGGAAGTCATGCCTGAGCGTTCAAAGGTTGAGAAAGATCTTGAAAAGTATTATTCCGACCTTGAGCAGCAATTGCAGACTATGGCTAAGGAGTACCAAACCAAAATGCAAGACTATGAGGCTAACCAAGCCACTATGTCAAATCTTGTGAAACAGTCGAAAGAGAAAGAAATCATTGACCTTCAAAACCGTATCCAGCAGTTCCAGGACAATGCACAGACCGATTTTGCCGCCAAACGCGAGAAACTTCTCACTCCATTGCTTGAGAAGATTCAAAACGCAATCAACGTTGTTGGCAAGGAGAAAGGCTATACATACATCATCGATCTCGCCACAGGAGCAGTTGTTTATCACGGTACTGACGCCGTTGACTTGACACCTGCAGTTAAAGCCAAACTTGGCATTAAATAAGTCTTTCTGATGATAGATGAATGATGGGCTGGAATCAAATTCCAGCCTTTTTTGTGTCTTCACTTCAAAAAAAAGAAGTTATGCTTATCGTTGAACAACAATTTTTATAAATTTGCTGCTTGTTAGGAATTTTAATGTTGTATTATGGATATATTTGAAAGAATCTCAAAAGATTCAGGCGGTCCTATAGGCCAGTATAGGGAACGCGCACATGGTTATTTTACATTTCCACGCCTTGAAGGCGAACTTGGGCCAAATATGGTTTTCAACGGCAGGGAAGTGCTTTGCTGGAGCCTTAACAACTATCTCGGTCTTGCAAATCACCCAGAGGTGCGTCGTGTTGATGCTGAGGCAGCCGCACGCTGGGGCTTGGCATATCCAATGGGTGCTCGCATGATGAGCGGACATACACGCGCTCATGAACATTTGGAGAAAGAACTTGCCGATTTCGAAAAGAAAGAAGACGCTTTCCTCTTCAATTTCGGCTATCAAGGTATCTTCTCAACCATCGATTCCTTGTTGACACGTCATGATGTCCTTATTTATGATGCAGAGATACACGCTTGCCTTATGGATGGCAAACGCTTACATTTAGGAAAGTCTTTTTCGTTCCGTCATAATGACATTGAAAGTTGCGAGCAGAAACTTAAGGTGGCAACAGAAATAGTAAAAGAGACAGGCGGAGGAATCCTTGTCATCACTGAAGGTGTGTATGGCATGACAGGTGCTTTGGGCATTCTTGACCAGATAGCCGCCCTAAAGAAAAAATATGACTTCCGTATCCTCATCGACGATGCACATGGCTTTGGCGTTATGGGTGAACATGGACGAGGCACTTCAGAACACTTCGGTGTCATGGACGAGATTGACCTCTATATCGGAGCATACGCAAAGTCAATGGCTATCATAGGCGGCTTTGTCGCAGGACCTAAAGCCATTATTGACTATCTTCGCTATAATTTGCGCTCACAGATGTATGCCAAGTCGTTGCCAATGGCCATTGTAGAAGGCTGCGAAAAACGACTTGAGATTATTCGCAGTGCCGAAGGTGACCAGCTTCGCACGCAATTGTGGAACGTTACACGCGCTTTGCAGAAAGGTTTCCGTGAACTTGGTTTCGATATTGGGCCAGCTGAAGCGTGCGTAACCCCTGTGCACCAGCAAGGCAATGTCGCACAAGCCTCAAACATCGCAAAAGACTTGCGCGAAAACTATCGCATTTTCTGCTCTATAGTGACTTATCCTGTAATACCCAAGGGAATGATAATATTCCGTATCATACCTACCGCAGTACATACCATGGAGCAGGTTGACTACACCCTTAACGCTTTCGCCGAGGTGAAAGACAAGTTGCAAAAAGGCTATTATGACTCCGACGAAGTGCCTAATATGTCAATTTGGTAGGCAATAATATACAATAGGTTTATGACAAAAGAGGAATATTGGAAAGGTAAAGTTGTAATCGTGACTGGAGCTGGGTCGGGAATAGGCCTCGCTACAGCACGATTATTTGCTGGTTTTGGAGCCAAAGTAGTAATGGCTGCCCGCTCTTATGTTGTATTGGAACAGGAAGCAGCTAAAATGCCTAATCCTGACAACGTGCTCTGTGTTAAAACTGATGTCAGCATTGAGGAAGATTGCCAAAATATGGTTAAAGCAGCCGTTGAGCGTTTTGGCAAGATAGATGTGCTTGTCAACAATGCAGGCATCTCGATGCGCGCCATGTTCAAAGACCTTGACCTGAAGGTCATACACAGTCTTATGGACACCAATTTTTATGGTACCGTTAACTGCACCAAGTTCGCCTTGCCATATTTGTTGAAGTCGCATGGCTCAGTAGTGGGTGTCATATCAATAGCGGGCTTCAATCCTTTGCCGGCCCGAACGGGCTATTCCTCGTCTAAATATGCCATACGTGGTTTTCTCGACACACTTCGTGTCGAGCATCTGTATGACAACCTCCATGTGATGGTGTTCTCGCCAGGTTTCACGGCCTCAAACATTCGTAACGCTGCCCTTACTGCCGATGGCTCCCCACAAGGCTTGACACCGCGCAACGAAGAAAAAATGATGTCGGCCGAGAAAGTGGCCGAATATCTTGAGAAAGGACTCCGTAAACGCAAAAATGAAATTATTTTGACCACAACAGGCAAACTTTATGTCTTTTTGAGAAAGATTTTGCCTCGCCTTGCCGATTCGCTGTGTTATAAGTATATGGCAAAAGAAAAAAACAGCCCTTTCGGTAAATAGTTCATGCCATGGGAAAGAAGAAGCAGATTGGAGTTTACATCAATTTGGTCAACTGCAAACTGATAAGGTTCCTGTCATCAAGTCTTAAGGATAATGACATTAATCTGACAACAGAGCAGTTTGTCGTGATGGATACTTTGTGGCAGCAGGGAAAGATGCCGCAAAGCCAGATTGCACAAATGATGCATAAGGACAAAAACTCAATCACCCAATTTATTGACCTGCTTGAACACAAGAAACTTGTCAGACGATGTAAACACCCGACAGATAAGCGCATTAACGATGTTGAAGTAACTGAAATAGGCCAAGCCCTTCATGAAAAGACACATAAAGTGGCAACATCAACTATGTCCCAGGTGCTTAAAGACTTGTCAAAAGAAGAATTAGACCTGCTTGAAAAGATACTCTGCCGCATAGACGGAAATATTGATGAGGCCGAAAAGGCAAAAAATCATCCAAAATGCCAATAATATGGCATAATAATCATTCATTGCTGTCTGCTAAAAATTTTGAAGCGGGCAAAAAATAGGGCTGAAAGTATTACATTGAAATAAAAAAACGGGACATTTTGGTCCCGTTTTGTCATTTTAATTGACTTCCTTAGAAGTAAAGGTCTCGTTCGCCTTTTTTGATTCGCTCGATACGATTTTTGAGTTCGTCAAGAAATTTCGCATCGACATTCTTGAAGTTGTTTTCGATGCATTTCCAGCCTTTTGCGGCAACTTCGGGTGTTGCGTAGTCAACCAGATACTCGGAAAGGGTTAGTATGGCATTGGGAGTGCAATAGCGTTTTATGAACCCAGGGACTGAGAACTCCATAAAGTGTTCTCCAGTACGTCCAAGTCGGTAGCAAGCGGTGCAGAAACTTGGTATGAAATCGTGGTCAAGCAGTTTGTCGATTATTTCGCCAAGGCTACGGTCGTCACCAATTTTGAACTGTTCGCGGTGCAGGTTTTGGTTTTCTTGTTTGTCGCTGTTCTTTTCCTCTTCTTCGTGGTGGTATTTGTAGTCGCCAATTTGGAGGTTGGTGCCGCCGTCGATTTGTGAGATGCCGTATTCAATGGCTCTTGCGCGGAAATCGGCTTCTTCGCGTGCGGTGAGTATCATTCCCGTGTAAGGCACGGCGAGACGAAAGATGGCGATTATTTTTTCAAATGTCTCGTCATCAACGAAATATTTCTTGTCGATGTTGAGTCCTGATGCATCTTTGATGCGGGGGAACGAGATGGTGTGAGGGCCAACGTTGTAGCAAGCCTCGAGGTGATTGGTGTGGCGTATCATGGCCAATACTTCAAAACGCCAGTCGTAGAGTCCGAAGAGTATGCCGAGGCCGTTGTCGTCGATGCCGGCTTCCTGTGCGCGGTCCATGGCGGTGAGGCGGTAGTTGTAGTCGCCCTTGCGGGTGTTCTCGGGGTGGTACCACTTGTAGGCTGTTGGACTATAGGTCTCTTGGAAAATCTGATATGTTCCTATTCCAGCTTCTTTCACTGTGCGGAATCCCTCCACGTCGAGCGGTGCTGCGTTGATGTTGACGCGGCGTATGCTGCCCTTACCCTTATGGGTGGCGTAGGTCACTTTCACGGTGTGGGCTATGTATTCGGGTGAGTATTTCGGCGACTCGCCATAGACGAGTATCAGTCGCTTCTGGCCGTCGTCTTCAAGAGCCTCAACGTTGTGGACGAGTTCCTGGTCGGTGAGGGTGGTGCGCACTTGCTCCTTGTTGGACGAGCGGAAACCGCAGTAGCTGCAGTTGTTCACGCAGTAGTTGCCCACATATAAAGGAGCGAACAGCACAATGCGGTTGCCGTAAACACGGCGTTTCAGCTCGCGTGCACCTTCTTTTATCTCTTCAACAAGTGCAGGGTCGATGGTGTTTATCAGCACTGCTGTCTCCTCCATAGTGAGGCGTTGCTTGTCGAGCGACTTCTGTATTATCTCGTGCACGCGCTCAGGTGTGCTTACGGTTTTGTTGATGTAGTCCCATATCTCGTCCTCGTCAATGAAAGGGCGGTTGGGTTCGTCGGGAATGCGACATTTTTCAGGATGAAATTGCATGATTCTGTCTATTTTTGAGTTTGATTATTCATTTTCAACACACAAAAATAGTTTCATGTTGCAACATAAAATGTCACATTTGTTACAAAACGAGATTTAAGGGGATAAAAAAGAAAAATACATTTTTAAAATTGTAAAATGCTGTGAATGAAAATGTTGTGGAGAGGCGATTTAAAATGAAAAATACATAAAGGTTTAATTTGCTTGTATTTTGGTTTAATTTTCGGGAACGAAACGGCTGCAAAAGTTACATGCAGGTTTGATTGGCTTTGATTTTGGTTTGATTTTTAGCCCTGGAACATTGCAGATGCTTTGATTTTACAAGCGATTTGACCATTTTCCTGAAGCCAATAAATGGTGTCTGAAACACCAATAAAACGACTTTGAAAAACACTTTGACGGCCTGCCGGAACACCCCCTCCGACGGGCCGCTTTTTTTTGCCCGTTTTTGAGGCTAAAATACAGAGTTAGGCGCAAGTTAGGCGCAAAAGTAGGCGCAAAACACCAACATTAAACAACCATTAACGGACGAAAAAACGCCAAAAACGGCACTTTTGAAAGAATTACCCTCTCCGATATTCCATAATTGCCACGGGGATGCTTCCCAAACGATAAATGGACAAACGACTGAAAAACAACGGAATAACGTCAAAAAGCGCGAAAAAAGCGTTTTTCGCGGATTTCCTTAGCTTTTAGCACCTATTATTCATCTATTCCCCAGTAAAAACCAAATTCATTCCTTTCTTTCTTCGCGTTGTGAAGAATTGAACGAAAATGATTCTTTCTCTCTTTTGAAGAGTTGTCGTTCTTGTCAACGCTTCTTGGAGTTGATTTGTCAACAATCTGTATGTCTTTCTTCAGGAAACAACTCATCATTGCTTCCAAGAAACGGTATTTCCCATTTCTCTCGTCATAATGATTTGATGAGACTAAAACCCTTCCCGTGGACGATCTATAAAAGATCACTTTCATCGGTTTTCCATTGTGATAGTCGAAGATTCTGAAACCTCCTGAACCTGTTGATTCATTGAACTCTGATAGAGCAATAGCACACTCTAAATCTGATAATTCAGAAACATTTTCTCCTCTGGCCTCCCTTGTGATGAACTCTGCACCCCCAACTCCAATATAAGGATCTGCATAATCATATAAAGCCTTTAGTAGTTTTACTTTGTCAGTGTTTGTAATGTCAAATTCCATAGTTTTTATACCTTTCCTTGTTCTATTATTGATAATAAACGGTCTATTTGCTTGTCCTTTTCTGCCAATGTCCTTTCAAGAATCCTAATGAAGGCCGAGGCAAAGGCGATACTGGCCAAGAAGGTGGCACAGACACTGCTAGCCGACGATATGACCATCACACTTGCCGACCTGCAACTGATAGCGGACCGCCTCGCCGGCAGCGAGGTGTACGGCGGACTTAACTCCGCTCTGGTGATGCGCACCATCGATGGTTACATAGCGGAGAAAGACGAGGCCTACGTCAACATGCGCATCGGGGAAAACGCCGCCTACAAAGGGGACACGCACCGCCGCAGCCGCGACGCGGAGGAGCGGCGAAAGAACCGCGAGGCCATGCACGAGTATAACCTTGGTAAGTTGATAACAGAAGCAAGAATTTAGAAGCTATGGGCAAGAAACGATACAAAAGCACAAAGAAGAGAATCAAGGCGGTGGTCGAGATAGTGAAGGCGCAATACCAGCCTGGCGACCAGAGCCGCTGCTATGCTGCCATCTGGAGGCGCAGCGTGTTTCCCGTCTATGGCATCTGTTACAAAACCTTCCTGACCTACCTCGGAGTGCCTTTGTCGGAGTTTGCCGACGACCCCGAAACGGAGGATTGTTGCTCTGGTAAAAGTAGAGACGGAAGGGTAGGAAATGTATGAAAGACGTATCTTTGTATTGTGATGAACAACATCACAGAACGGACCTTGAAGCGTTGGGTCAAACAGTATGAGGAAGGGGGAGCACCCCGCCCCTGTGGAGCATTGAAAGCAGAAGCCCTGGCGAACCTAATCGCCGGGGCTTTGTGTTTGTGGTGGGGTTGCCTTGGTGAGTCGCTACAGTTTGACAGGGGTGATGCCGTCGCTGAACATGGTCTGCAGGTTTACGGTGCTGACCGCAAACGTGGGCAGCTGTATCGAGAGGTCCTTCAGGTGGCACTGGTACTCCTCAACGCTGTCGATGTAGCGTTCGTGGTCGTGGTTAACGGTGCTGGCGGTGCGCACCATGCCGTTGAACGAGCCCAGGCCGAACTCGGCCCACTGTCCGCTGAGTTGCCGATAGACGAGCGTTGGCAGGTCGAGGTAGGCCAAAGCGGTGTCGCGCACCTCCTGGTTCTGGATGTAGGCGGCGGTGTTGGCATACCAGGGCGTCACTATGTGCAGGCGCACTGTCAGGTCGGCATCCTGTACCTGGCGCAGCATCTGCCTCCACTGCAGCGGTGCGAACTCAACGAAGACGGCGGGGGTCTGGAACGGTGTTTCCTGCTCCACGAACTCCACCTGACGGTTCCACAGGTCGAAGTGTCGGAAAAGGGGTTGCGGGTCGGTCTGCCCGTCGGTGATGGCCATCAGCTTGCGCTCGATGGCGAGGTATAGTTGCTTGATCATGGTTGTGATATTTGTTTTAGTTTTTCTTCGAGTTTGTGTATGATGAGGTTGTCGAGCTCGTGGTTCTCGCCCATGAACTGGCGGCGCGGCATGGTGAAGCCCTTGCCACGTCCGGCTCTCAGTCCTTCGTTGTGCACCCGTCCGTAGGGCTCCTTGCTTCCGAAGGCTGACGGGTTTGTCCATATAACGACGGTGCCGTTGCCGGCTTCCTTTATCTCGATGGAGCGGCCCAGGTCGCCGGTGTCGCCGGTGAGTATCATGCGCGTGGTGCGTGCCTGGTGGTGCTTGGCGTTGTACTTGTAGGCCTTTGTGCCTGATTTGCGCCGCTGCACCTCCTTCCACTTCACGCGGCCCCATGCCTGGTTCTGGAAGTTCTTCTTGAACCAGCTGACGGCCACGTTGCCGATGATGGTGAGGCCATAGCGGTCGAAGAGCTCGCCGAACTGCTCGCGCATGCTCTGTATGTGTTGCTGGAATTCCTCTGGAGTCATGGCTTTTTTTGTAGTTTTGCTGATAGTTTAACCTCAAAATTCAAATATCATGGATGATAACACACCTATGGATGTTGACTAGCTGCTGGAGCAGAATGAACGACTGGGGGAGCAGCACTCGGATCTTCTTCAAGAACTAACGCAGAAAAAGTGAGCGTGGCTGAGGTTCCTCGTAACGACAATGTCAGTCGTTCTCGGTATCGTTGTGTCGGTTGGTCCTCGTAGCGAAGCTCCACTCCGAACGAGCGTTTGTTTTGCTGCGGGAGTGGTTCTACTCGCACTGGGTCTAATGAGTCTGACAGCCTGCCTCTATGCAGAAATTCACTATATTCGACAGGGAATGCGTCGGCTCGAAGAAGAAGCCAAAAAAGCGCTTCGGGATCGTCGTCAGGCGAAACCGGTAAACATCCGTCGCAAAGCCATATTCGGAGTTCTCGAAGCTTTCGGGTGCATCTGTTTCGGACTGGCCTTGCTTTCTTTATGCGCATATATGATACTCTGTCTGTAATAATTCTTTCTTTCATTTTTTTCTTCGTTTTACTTGTTTTATTGAAAAGTTTTGTATTTTTGCAGTGCGGGGGGTGTACCACGAAAGTGGAGCCTCCCGTACCGTTTTTATCTCATCTGATAAACGATTTCTCCGCTTACAACATAGATTGCTTCAAAGTCTTTAAAGCTGTCACAAAGCGTTCCCTTCAATCCGTAATACCTTCTTATAGCCCTTTCCACATCTTCCCTTACGAAATCTCCTTTAGGGAAATATAGAACTGCTGTTTGTGTATCTGATTTGGACGTACAGTGCTTCAGTCCTTTTACAATATTGTTGTTGTTTTCAACGGATTCACAACTCGCTAATTCAAATAGGGACTTGTTCCATAACCCTTCAGTGTAGTTTTCGCCAATACCCTTGCCCACTTCGCTTTCGAATATTACACTGTGGCCGTTCTTATATCCAACATCTCTTGCTGTCTTTTCATAGATTCCCTTTGCTTTGTCGAAATTATGGTCAATGTGCGTTGCCTTCAGTCCTCCGTTTCCCCAATCGAAATCAACCTCTTTATATTCGGGGTTGTTTCGCAGGGTAAGATATTCCTGATGATGCTCGGCAATAGGTCTGAAGAATTCCTCCGTTTCCGATCTTCCTTGCTTGCCCGCTTTCTGCACGTATGTGCATTGGTCAGTGAAGATTTCCCCTGTTTCAGCAGGGTTGCCTTCCAGCCCTTTTGCCGGTCTGATGCCTTGGGGGTTGTCGCCTGTCACGGGGTCGTCGGTCTCCTCCAGGTCACATTTGCAGTTCCACAGGTTGCCAGGCTGGTTGGTCTGCCAGAAGGGGTCGGTCTTGGCCCACACGCGGTTGTAGAAAGGCATGTGAGCTTCACGGGGGTTGGCACTGCGGCTGGGCAGCCAGCGGAGGTTGGGAAACAGAAACATGTTGTCGCCCTGGCTGAACTGCTGCCACTGGTGGGCGGTGCGGGCACGGGCCACAGCGGTGTTGTACTCCGCTGCCTGGTAGCGGTTGAAGGTGTTGAGCACGGCTCGTGCCATGCGGTCGAACTCCTCTGGGCTGCGTTCCACCCTGTTGCTGTCGGCAAGCTGGCGTTCCACCTGTTGTGTGGCGTGCCATGCCTTGTAAGCGGCAAAGCGGCTCAGGTTGGCCTCGAACCTGGTCTTCAGGTCGTCGTCGGCATAGCCGGACACGGTCTTGCGGAAGTTGTCGGAATAGGCGCGGTATAGTTCGGGGTGTATGGCACGAGCCTTGCCGTCGCGCACATCGTCAATCACCTGCTCGTAGAGTTGGCGCATCGAGAGAGCGTAAACACGCGGCAGCGAGGCCACGGCCTTGGCCAGTTCAATGGGGCTGCCTTGGAAATAGAGGCGGTCGAGGGCGGCAAGCGACGGGGTTCTGTCGGGGCGAACATCATCGTTCGCCCCTATGCGAAAAAACGCTTCAGGCGGTTGAAGATGTTTTGCAGACCGCGTGACTTCGCGGCACGTGACTTCGGGTCTTCTTCCTCGTCGCCCAACGGGTTTTCGGGCATCGTTTCAAATTCCTTTAAAGATTGTTTAAGATCCATTTCTTCGCGCATCTGCTCGTAGTTGTCGGGCTTGGGGATGGGGAATTCGTCGTAGATGTAGTCGTCATCCACGGGAACCTCCTGGCGGATGGCGCTGATGACGTCCCATTTGTCCTTCAATCTGGCCCAGTCAGTCTCCAGACCCTCGTACATTATCTTGCCACCTGTCAGGTTGAAGCCGAAACGCTTCAGCACGGCACGGAAGCGGGTGTTGAGCACGGAGAGGACAAACAGTTTGTCGCTCTCGTTCTTCTCGCCTTCGGCCTCTTTGTGCACCTCGCCGAGCGCCTGGCTGCCTATCTCGCCCTGCTCGGTGGTAAGCGTGTTGCCCAGTATGACCTTCGAGATGGCCGCGTCGCACTTGGTGATGAGTAGGTCATAGACATCGGCGCTGCTGGTGCTGCCTCCTGTGTCGTGGAGGGTGAGTTCCGCGCCCTTGGGCTTGATGAGGTAGCCCGCGCTGCCCCAGTCCTCCATTGCCTGTTCCAGTTTGGCGCGTGTGGCTTCGTCGTAGTCGTCATAGCTCAGTTCGCGGAACGGCATACCGAACATTTCGGCAAACTGGCTCCAGTCGCCGAAGCAGCCGCGCTTGTAGATGACATACTGCGCCACCTTGGCGAAGATGCCCATGCTTGCGGGTTTTCCCGCCCACACCATGTAGTTGCTCAAAGGCGGCTGCATAAAGAGGAAGTCGGGCGTGGCCATGCTTTGCTCGCGGCTGACGCATTGGAAGTTTCTTTCCGGGTGGACGTGCTTGCGTGGGATGAGGTCGTAATCGATGCGGTATTGATCCTCTTCATCGTCGAACCATACGCGGTTGACCTGGATGAGGGTGTAGCCGTACAGGATGGAGCGCAGCAACTCCTCGATGAAAATGCGCATGTCGGGCGAGTTGAGGAGTTTGCCTATTTCCTCGTCCTCAACGCCGTCGCGCTTGAACACCAGACGCTTGTTGAGCACCGCGTCGCAGCGTTTGCCCCATGTGGCCTCCACCTGCCCGTCGAGCTCCATGTCCTCGTAAAGGTCGTAGAGGTAGGTGCGGACGGGGTTGACTGGGTTTTCGAATGCGGCTATGGCTCTGCGCCAGGTCTGTATGTCCTGCGTTGAGCGGTTTGGCACCCGCACGTTGATGGTGGTGATGTTGACACCGTTTTTGGGCAGTTCGCCCTTCTTTCGTCTTACAGCCATTTGTTCCTCCTTTTTGTGTTGCCGCCGTATTTTACGTAGTTGCTGCCCTTGGCGCCGTCGAGGCGTGAGAGGCCGTACATGTTGGCTTTTTCGGTCTGGACCCTCTCAAGGAACTTGACAGCGTTGTCGTAGGCCTCCTTGCGTGTTTCGGGCATGTTGACAGGGCTTGAGCCCTCGTAGCAGTAGTAGATGGCGATGTCGCGAACGAGTTTCGTTGTCATGCTGTCGCGCTGTTGTCCGGGCTGCTTGGCAAACTCGGCCTCGATGTCGTAGCGCACGCAAAGGTAGCTGCGCACCATCGACATGGCATCGGTAATGGCCTGCTCGGCCATGCCGTTGTCGCCGCGTGTGATGGCGACAAGCGATTCGGCGGATAAGCCGAATGTGAGTTCTTCTGTTGAGATGTACATGTCGTTTTGCCTCCTGACTCATTTTGTGTGATAGATGCAGTAGCGTATGAGTGTGTGGTACTCGCGCAGTTCCTTGCGCAGGTAGCGCATGTCAATGAGAGTGTTTATCCTGTTTCGGTCGTACACACGTATCTTGTCTGCGACTTTGATAACGTAAAACCTCTTTCCTGTCAACCGATGCATTCTGTCGGCATGACGGATGGCGTTCTTTACCGCCACGTAGTTCATGAATCTTTTCCATAATGTGATCATTTTGCTTGGTATTAAATTGGTTTATTTATACCCGTCGGCGGTTGCGGGGTCTGCGCCCCACGGCGACGGAGTTTATTTCATGAGTTCTTATTTTGTTGTTGAGAATGAAATGGGCGCCCTCGGTGCAGTCAGCACCGTCGGCTGGAGCCTTGAGTTGCTCGGTGAGAAGGATGAACTCCTCGGCGAGCCGTGCCATGTGCGGGTCGTCTTTGCGGTCGGCGTTGAATACGAGGCGGCCAGTGCGGTTGAGTGGTTCAAGGTTTCCCTCGATGCGTGAGAACTTGTCGGGTTTTTTGCGTGTGTCGGGGCTGATGTTGAGGAAGCCGTCCTTCTTGCCCCGCTCGGCGAAGAGGGGAAGGAACACCTGCTGGTAGAAAGGGTCTTGGAGGGTGTTGTTCTCAATGTAGTTGTAAACCTGGACACCCTGCGGCACTTGCTCGTTTATGTCGTAGAACCAGTCGACGAACTGCGCGCTGGTGGCCTGGTCGTTGCGGGAGTCGATTACATAGAAAACGCCGTCCATGTAGCCCATCAGGACGATGGCCTTACGGCTGGAGGCGCGTTTGAGGTTGTTGGATGTGGAAGGGTCGCCGTAGGCCACGAGGAAGGGGAAGCGGCGCAGCGGAGGCACCTTGCCCCATGTGAGTTCCTTGAACACCTTGCCCTCGGTCAGCGGGTTGTTGAAGTATTCCTGCTGTGCGGACTTGGTGGAAATCTTCGACAGGATGAAGTCGATGTCGGCCTCCGAGTTTTTCTCGGGCCACGATGAGCGACCATTCTTGTCGCGTATGTTGACTATGTCGAACCTGTCGGCAACCTTGCCGGCACGCACTATGCAGCAGTCCTTGGCGATGATGTTGCCGTTGAAGAGTATGCGCACGTCGCCGCTCACCGAGACGGTGGGTATCAGAGCCTGTTCTATCCAGTCCCACTTGGCGGCTATGCGGTCGGGGTTGCGGCACTCCTCGTCGGTGTCGATGTCGTCGATGAGGATGAAGTCGGGGCGTTTTGCCTCGTTACGCGTACCACGCGGGCTCTGTCCGGCACCTATGGCGCGGAACGAGCAGCCGCACTTGGCGGTGAACTGGCCCGTCTCCCAGTTGCCCGGGTTGACCTGCTCGCCGTAGTCGTTCCTGATCCTGGCGTTTTTCTCCAGCTGCAGCTGGAAAGGCAGAAGGAGTCGGCAAGCGTTGTCGTAGCTGTTCGACACGAGCAGCATGTTAAATATCTTCCCGGTGAGCGCCAGATTAATTATCTCCATCATCGAGCGTGCCGATTTTGCCAGCTCGCGGCTCCACGCGCGTACCTCATACCAGCGGCGGTGCGCCATCAGCCTTTTGGTGGCGGCACGGTGGAATGCCGCCGACGGAGTTGTGCAGTAGGTCGGAAAATAGTATTTGAACCACTCCTCTGGGTCGGCCTCAAGTCGTGCCACGCGCTTCAGCTTGTCGGCCTCGCTCTCGTTGCTGTCAATCTCGACATCGGAGATGAACTGCTCGTAATACTGCCGCCAGTCGTCGAGCAGCTGTTTGTCGGTTGGTTTGCGCAGTTTGGCCATCAGAAGCAGGTTTTAATATATGCGTTGAACAATCTGGCCACTTCCTTGCTCTGTTCGAAATCGCATGTGCGGCGCACGAAGGCGAGGAACTCCTTGCCGGTGGCCATTTTTTCGGCGATGTTGGTCTCGGTCTCAAGGTTCTTGATTGCCGCCGTGATCTTCATCAAGGTGTCGCCTTCCTTCGAGTTCATGACACGCTCGCCCTCAGGGCGGCTCTCCACGAGGTCGTTCAGTTCGCGGAGGCGGCGGTATAGGCGGGCCAGTTGGGTGTCCTTCTCGACGAGCAGCGAGGTGCGCATGTCGTCCCACTTGCCCTCGTTCACCCATTTGCACAGCGTCACCTTCGACACGCCGACGCGCTCGGCTACCTCGGCCTGTGTGATTCCGCTGTCGCTGAGCCACAGCTGGCGCGCGAAATCCTTCTTCTGTTTTATCGTCAATTCTGCCATAATCCGTATGTTTTGCGGTGCAAAATTGCATATATACACTCACATAATAAAAAAGGCAGGACACTGTTTCTCAACTTTTTGCGTGGTTTGAAAATGCGGTGTTTCTTTGCACCGTGAAAATCGACCGCGATATGAACGAAACCAGGATAAGAATAGTGAACCAGAAAGGCGGCAAGGCTGCCGAGATATACATGTACGGCGTAATAGGCGCCGGACTCGACATCGACACCAACATCGTGATGGCGGGGATAGAGAAGCTCCGCAAGGATGGCTGCCGCAGCATCCGCTTCTATGTGAACAGCGAGGGCGGCGAAGTGGTGCAGGGCTGCGCCCTGTTCAACTACCTCGACCGCACCGACATCGATGTGGAATGGGTTATAGACGGGTTGGCGGCATCCATGATGGCCATGCTCATCACCAACCCGAGGCACAAAGTGCAGGCCCACCGCCATGCCAAGCTGATGTACCATCGCGTGCAGGGTTCGGTTTACGGCAATTCGGCCGAGGTGCGCTCGATGGCCGAGATGATCGACAAGTTCGAGACCTCGCTGATCGAGATGATGGCGCGCCGTATGAACCAGTCTGCCGACCAGGTGCGCAAGGAGTTCTTCAGCGACGGCCTCGACCACTGGCTCACCGCCGACGAAGCCCGCCAGCGCGGTCTGGTCGACGGCATAATAGAAGGAAAGGAACTGGCCGAACCAGCCCCCGACATACGCTCGACAAAGGCGGTGTTCGACTTTTATAACAAACAACTCACTAACATTATTAAACCCAAAGAAATGGACAAAGCAAAAATCGCAAGCCTGCTCAACAAGCAGGAGAAGGACATCGAGAACGACGATGCCCTCGTGGGTGCGGTAGAGGCGGTGGTCAACGAGAACACCGGCCTGCGCAACGAGCTCAACGCCGAAAAGCAGAAAACCGCCAACCTCACCAGTCAGCTAAAGGCCATCAACGAGGCCAAGGTGAAACAGTTGGTCGACAGCGCCATCGAAGCCAAGAAGATAGGAGCCGACGAACGCGAGACCTACACCCGGCTCGCCACCAACGACTTCGGCATGGCCGAGAAAATCATCGCCAAGCTGCCAGGCGTGAACCCCATCGCCAACCAGCTGCAGAAACCCGCCGTCAACGAGGCCGAGAAAGGCTGGACATTCGACGACTACCACAAGCGCGGCAAGCTGGAGAACCTCATGAAAGAGAACCCCGAACGCTACTCGCAGCTTTTCGAGGCCAAATTCGGAAAGAAACCTGTAATCTAACAAAACTGAAAAAAGATGAATCCAATCAACACCAAAAACAACGCGAGCTACAACTTCGTGGCTCCCGGCATCGAGGCTGATGCCGACAAAAAAGTGGAAGTGGTGTTCCCGACCGCCGAGGTCGTTGAACCCGCAATCGAGAGCAACACCGCAATCGTGGCAGTGAACCGCCAGACCACCATCGTCAAGCTGGGCAGCGTGAGTGCCGACCAGACACTTGTGGCCATGCCCGCCACTGCCAACCTCAATGTGGGTGCAGTGGTGGCTGTCAACTGGACAAGCGACTCGACTGCACGCAACGTTGCCGTGAAGGTGGGTAGCCCAACAGCCGACACCGCCGTCACCCTCGCTGGAACGGCATCCACCGCAGTGACCAAACAACTGATGTGGGACGGTGCAGCTTTTCTCGCAATCTGAAAAACTAATTAAAAACCTTTTAAACAAACAAAAAATGAAGAAACTTAAATTCTTATCTTCCCTGCTGATGGCCGTGATTTTCGCCATCACCGCCGGCTCCGTTTTCGGAGTTCCCGCCGCCGCCATAACGCTGGGCGCGTCGGCACTGGTAAAGATTCCGGCTGGCTCGCTCGGTATGAGCGTGGTGCCCGAAATCTGGACAGACTTCATCGTCGGCAACCTCTTCAAGAACAATGAGTACTTGCTGCAGTCGGTCGACGAGTCGCAGTATGTGCTTCAAGGCCGTGTGGTGCATGTGCCACAGGCCGGTGCCACCTCGGGCGTGAAGCGTAACCGCACACAGCTGCCCGCTACGATAACACGTAGAACCGACGTTGACGTGACCTATGCCCTCGACGAGTTTACCACCGACCCGCGCTTCATACCCGATGCCGACAAGGTACAGCTCAGCTACGATAAGATGGAGAGCTGCATGAGCGAGGACATGAGCTACCTGCGCCAAGTGATGGCCGACACCATGCTCTACAACTGGAGACCAAAATACTTTGTCAAGGCCACCAAGACCAAGAGTGCCGACTACCTGATTCACGGAACCGGTGTGCGTACAGGCGTATGTGTTGAAGACTTTGTCAAAGCCAAGCAGATTTTCAACAAATGGGGCATCCCAAAGGAAGACCGCTACGTGCTTCTCAACACCGAGATGTACGGCCAGATATGCGACGACGTGCGCAACAACAGCAACGACAACTTGCTTACCGCTGTTTACGATCCCAAGTCGGGCCGCCTCGAAAAACTTGAGGGCTTCACAATCATCGAGCGCGCCACCGTGCTGATGGCATCCAATAGCGCACTCTCGGCAGTGAGCGGACAGCAATACTTCAAGTTTACCTCCGACACCGACCTTACCTACAGTCCCGAGGACTACGAGGCTATAGAGCTGGGCGAAACTAACGCCGCCAACACCGCCTGCGCCATCGGTCTGTTCTGGCAGAAGAACTTCGTGCGCCGCGCCATCGGCGAGACCAAGATGTTCGAGAACACCGGCGACCCCACCTACTATGGCGACATCTACAGCTTCCTCAACCGCATGGGAGGCCGCAAGAGCCGTGGCGATGCCAAGGGTGTGCTCGGACTGATGCAGGTGTATTCAGCATCTTGATAACGAACGAACCGAAAAAAGAAAGGAGATATTGCCATGAACCGCATAGAACACCGCATAGAACGACTTGTGATACACTGCACCGCCACGGCGGAGGGCAGAGAGGTGAAAGCCTCTGACATCCGCCGCTGGCACTGTGCAGCCCCGCCGACTGGCAGAGGCTGGCAGCAGGTGGGCTATACGGACATGATCCATCTTGACGGGACAGTGGAACGCCTGGTGGAGAACAACGAGGACGAGTGGGTTGACCCTTGGGAGCGAACCAACGGGGCAAAAGGCTACAATTCCACAAGCCGGCACGTTGTGTACGTGGGCGGTTGCGCCGCCGACGGCAGAACCCCCAAGGACACCCGCACGCCCGAACAGAAAGCCGCGCTGAAGGCCTACGTGGACGACTTCCGCAAGCGGTTTCCCTGGGCCGAGGTGGTGGGACACCGCGACCTGCCAGGCGTGAGGAAAGCCTGCCCGTCGTTCGATGCGAGAAAGGAGTATGCCCTATGAGCCCGTGGCTTGAAATAGTGAGTCTTGTGCTCAACGTAGTGCTCAGTGTCACCTTTATAGTGACCGTTGCGACGCTTCGCTCAACCGTGCACAAGGCCAAGGCCGAGGCCGACAAAGCCTGGGCCGAGGTGGAGCGCATGAAGAACGACAACGACAAGAGCGTGATGGACACATTCCGCGAATACATTGTTGAACCTCTCCAGACGGAGATCAAAGGACTGCGCAGAGATGTCAAGAACCTCAGAAAGGCCATCAATACGGCCAACAGCTGCGTTCATGCTGACGACTGCCCTGTGCTTGGCGAGTTGCAGAAGCAGCACGACGGCGACACGGGAGCTGCACCGGCGTGACACGGCAAGGATAGAGAGCGTGCGCCAGCGGACAGCCGACAGCGTGTGGGGACAGACGCGCGACAGCACCCGCATAGAACGCCGGAACGACACCTTATATATAGAAAGGTGGCACACCGAGATGCAGCGCATAGTGACCCGCGACACCATGGTGGTGCACGACACGGTGACTGTGACGCAGACCGAGACCCGCGACGAGACCCTCACCGTTGAGGTTCCACGCAAGCTGCGGTGGTGGCAGAAAGCCCTGATGTGGACGGGCGTGGCAGCACTGGCAGCACTCTTGATAGGCATTGCGCTGAAGTTGTGGAAATTGTTCCGATAGGCTGAAAGGCCGTAAGCAACTGAAAACTGAATAACTTAAAACTATAAACTAAAAATGAGTTTACCATACGTAAAAATCAAATTCGCCAACGGCGCGATAGGAGGCCTCGAACCCATGGACGACGGCGTGAGCGCCCTGCTCATGGAAGGTCTGACAGCCGTTGCGAGTAAGTTCGCCCTCGGCACGGCCTACAGGCTGACCAAGCTGGCCGACATCGACGCGCTTGGCGTGACAGGCGGCAACAGCGACCCGAACAAAGCCCTCTACGAGGCTGTGCGCGACTTCTACCGTGAAGCCACTGCGGGCTCTAAGTTGTGGATAATGGGTCTTGACGCCACAGGCACCAACACCATAGCCTCCAACCTTGAGGCCTTGCAGGAAGCCGCCCGTGGCGAGATACGCATAGCAGTGTGCCGCGTGCGCGAACAGGCGGCAGCCGAAGACGAGAACGAGGCCATAGGCATAACAGGTCTTGCGGCTGCACTCCAAAAAGCCGCCGAAGACATCACTGAAGGCCAGAAGGCTCCGCTGATGGTGATAGTGCCTGGCGACCCCGACGATGACGACGACCTCTCCACCGGCTCGTGGAATCGCGTGTGCGTGGTGATGGGCGACGGCAACATGGACTGCTATCTTGTAGGCCGTCTTGCTTCCATCCCGGTGCAGCGCAGTGCAGGTCGTGTGCGCGACGGCGCAATCTATCCTACCACAATAACCTTCGACGGCGACCCTCTCACCAACACCGTGAGCGAAACGCTTAACGAACTGGGCTACATCGTGCCACGCACCTTCGTGGGTCGTGCCGGTTATTTCTGGAGCGACGACAAAATGGCTGTGGTCGTCAGCGACGACTACGCACTCATCCCGCGCCGCCGCGTCATCGACAAGGCAGCGCGTGTGGCCTACACCGCCATGCTCAACTACGTGAACGAGGAGATTCCTGTTACTGCAGAGGGCAAGATAACGGCACCCATGTGCAAGGCGATAGAGGCGACGGTGCGCTCGGCCATAGTGGCCCAGATGACCGACGAGGGCAACCTTGCCACCGACACGAGCGACCCCAACGACGTGGGCTGCTCGGTGTATGTGGACCCTGACCAAAACATACTTGCCACCTCCAAACTCAACGTGCAGTTGCACGTGAGACCTTACGGCTACGCCAAATACATCGAGGTTAACCTTGGATTCGAGACGGGCAGCAACTAAAGACCTGAAGCCATGACGATACGCAAACCCAACACCACAATAGCCGCGCTCGGCACAAGCAGGGTTGTTGACAGTAAACAGAAACCCAAGCCCAAGAGCGACAAGCCCAAACCCAAGCCGGTGAAGCTGCCGCTGATAGGTCTGGGGACATTCAGATAGCAGAACGATAACCAAAAACCAAACCGACATGAACACAAGAGAATACGAATGGAGCGACGTTACCGTGATGCTCGGCGGAGCCGACCTGACAGGCATACGCGGCATCAAGTACTCCTCCAAGCAGGAAAAGGAAGCCATCTACGGCAAGGGTAACCAGCCCGTGTCGATACAGAAAGGTAATGTCAGCTACGAGGGCGAGATGACCCTGCTGCAGAGCGAGCTTGAGGCACTGCGCGACGCATCGCCCACCGGAACGGTGCTCGACCTGTGCGTCGATTGCGTGGTGTGCTACGGCAACCCAAGCCAGGGAACCGAGATGCAGACCGACACGCTGCTTGGCATCCAATTCACCGAGGAGGCGAAGGAAATCAAGCAGGGCGACAAGTTCCAGGAGATAACCTTACCGTTCATCTACCTCAGGCAGATGAAGGGATAAACACCAACGCCCGCCAGGGAAAACCTTGAATTTTTGTCATGTTTTTCCCGAAGGCGGGCGGTTTTTAGCAAACTTCAAAAATTCAAAGACATGGAAAAAGAGACAAAACTTAACGGAGCGGCTACCGAGAAACAAATAGCCGAATGGAAAGAGAAGCACGGCAAGATATTCACCACCACAGCCGACGGGCACATAGGCTACTTCCGCAAGCCCAACCGCCGCGAGCTGAGCTATGCCCTTTCAATGCAGAACAAACCTCTGGAGATGACCGAATCGCTGCTCAAGTCGTGTTTCGTCGGCGGCAGCCGCGTATTCATCGACGACCTTGAATACTCGCTGGGCTGCGAGAAACTGATCGATAAACTTGTAAGCCTGAAAACCGCCGAGGTGGGGGAACTCTGAGCGAGGCCGATGGAAGCCTCGCGCACAACCCAATAGGCTACCTGAACACGATGCTCGAATACTACCTACACATCGACCCCGACCGCCTCGACGACCACGAATGGGCCGAGAAAGTGAAGCAGCTTGAGGACATCAGGCAGAAGGAACTCGGAAAGAGGTAATGTTCAATCAGGATCGAAAAAACCGCCTTTATGCTGCTTCTTCTCGTCGGTGGTGGTGCAGAGTCGGTAAATCAGATACATTATACCAAAAACAATTAGTTTTGTTATTATCATAACTCATTCACTTATCAGAGTGCAAATATACAAAAATCTGACAAAATGGCAAACAACATAGTAGAATGGGGATTTTTTTTGAAGGGCGACGCTTGGGAGAAAATGGATGACCTGAACGAAAAGACAGGTAATCTTAGAGACAAAGTACAACGTGTGACCAAAGTCTTTACAAATATAGGCCAGGTTTTTTTTGGAGTCAACTCGGTCATAAGCGTCATAGAAAGCCTGACATCGAGAGTCAAGGAATTCACCGATGCCAACCAAGCCCAGCAGGAGGCCGAGGCAAAGCTGGCACAGGTGATGCGCAACACGATGGGAGCCACCGGCGACGAGATTGAGCGCATAAAGGAACTGGCGGCGGCACAACAGCAGCTCGGCGTGATAGGCGACGAGGTGCAGCTTTCCGGCGCGCAAGAACTTGCCACCTATCTCGAAAAGACCGAGAGTCTCGAGAAGCTGATGCCGGTGATGAACGACATGCTGGCACAACAATATGGCCTTAACGCCACCCAGGAGCAGGCCGCACAGGTGGCCGCCATGATGGGCAAGGTGATGGAAGGACAGACAGGCGCACTGTCGAGATACGGCTACAAGTTCGACGAGGCCCAGGAAAAGATACTGAAATACGGCACCGAGGCCGAAAAGACGGCCACGCTCGCCGAGGTGATAAGCCAGAGCGTGGGTGGCATGAACGAAGCCTTGGCACAAACACCCGAAGGGCAACTCAAGCAGGCCTCGAACAGCATGGGCGACATCAGGGAGCGCATCGGTGCCATAATAGTGCATCTCGAAGCCAAACTGGTGCCGGCCATAAACACCACACTCAACATAGTGAACAGCCTGATTACGGGTGCCGAACAGCTCATAGGCTTTGTGGAGGGGCATCTTCCCATCGTACTGGGCGTGGGCGGAATGCTGGGCATCACAATAATGGCAAAGAAAATCCAACTGGAACTCGGCAAGACAAGTATTGCCTCGCTGCTTACTGGCGGTGCATTCAAGACGATGGGTGCGATGGGCAAGGCGGCCTGCCGCTCTATAAGCACAGCCATAGTGAGCATACCCATAGTGGGCTGGATAGCTGCAGGCATCGGTCTGGTGATAGAGTTGGTAAGGCAGCTGTGGAACCGATGCGAAGGCTTTCGTGCCGTGGTGATGGGCGTGTGGGAGGTGCTGAAAGCCGTAGGCATGAAGATATGGGAGGGCATAAAGGCCTACTACACCTTCATCTGGAACCTGGTCAAGACCATAGTGAACGCCTATATCTCTGTTTATAAATGGATATGGGGACGCATCATGGACCTTGTAAACAGCGTCAAGGCCATATTTTCCAAGGTAGGGGCGTGGTTCAAGGAGGTGATGCGTCCCGTGTGGGACTGGTTCAGCAACCTTTGGGAGCACGTTAGGAAAATCATCGACAACATAATAGACTGGCTTGCCAAGGTCTTCAACCCGATTATCGACCTTTGGAACAAACTGACAGGAAAGGTGGTCGAAAAATTCCAGACGGGAGCCCGGAAAGGACGCGACAGCTTTGCCGCTGACCATGCCGACGATGGCAAAGGCGGTGTTATGGACGGGCTCATAGGCGTTGTGAACGGCACCAGCCACGGCGACGACGGCCTGGTGAAACCCGCAGGCCAGACGGCGCAGGCCACGGCCACGGGCGGCACACGCAACACCGAGATCCACATCACCCTTGGTTCAATGGTCGAGAACATGATATTCAATGGAGGCGTGGGCGAAAACCGCGCCGATATAGAAAGGCAGATCGCCGAAGTGATGAGCCGCGTGCTCGGCATGGCCGAGGCGACGGCGGGATGATTGTATTGTTGATTTGTTTGATTGTTGATTTGTTATGAGTTACAAAATGGAAAATGGAATGATGGCCGCCACACGCGAGGAATACGCCTGCGCCATGGGGCTGATACGCGAGGACGGCTCGGTGTGGCAGATGCCATGCGACCCGGTTATATCGGTGCAGTGCCGCAACGTCATAACACGCCGCTATGTGGCCAAGTCGCAGATGCGCGGCTCGATAAAGGAACGCTGGAGCCAGGACGACTATGAGATTAACATCAGCGGTGCACTGACAGCCGACAGCCCCGAGGAACTGGCCGACATGGTGGCCACACTGCGCGAGATACTGGAACGCAAGGAGGCCGTGCCGGTGGTGTGCGACTTCCTCCAGGACCACTACGATGTGACCCGCATGGCGGTGGAGAGCTTCAGCTTCCCTTTCACGAGGGGTGCCACCAACCAGCAGTTCACCATAAAGGCATACAGCGACGACGGATATACGCTGCTGGAGGAGTTATAAGTTAAAGTTAAGATGTTAAGAAGTTAAGATGTACTCGTTGGATTGGGACATAAAGGTTGGCAACTACAGGCTGAAGCTAATCGACTCGGTGAAGGTGGTGCGCTCGGTGGAGCAGCTGAGCGACACGGCACAGGTGGTTCTGCCCGGCACGGTGTTCAACCGCGCCATCGAGGTGGAAGACTACCTCAAGGTGGGCGACCCCGTGGAGATACGCCTTGGCTACGACGGCGAGCTTGAAACGGAATTTAAAGGTTACTTAAAAAGCATTAAAACCGACGACGGCAGCATAACACTGGAGTGCGAGGATGAGCTGTACCAATGGGACAAAGCCGTCAATGACAAGGAATACAAACAAGTGAAACTGTCTGCATTGCTCGGTGAAGTTGCCTCGCAGATAGGCGGCGACTACACGGTACAGTGCGATTACGACTTTACATACGAGAAATTCACCACATTCAAGGCAAAAGGCCTTGATGTGCTGAAAAAGATACAGGAAGAGACGAAAGCCAACATCTGGTTCGACGGGCAGACCCTGCATGTGCAGCCTCAATACGCCCAGTCGTCAGGACAAACAGTGGCATTCGACTTCGCCCGCAACATTGAGAGCAGCGACTTGAAATATCGTAAGGCGAGCGACCGCAATGTGGAGGTGGAATTATTGTACACCGATACAAGCGGAGAGCGCACATCAAAAAAATACGGCAATCCGGGTGGAATGTCAATCAAACGTGAGGCATACGGCATAGCTGAAAGCGATCTTGCCAAGGTTGCCGAAAGTGAGTACAACTTGTGGTGCTACGACGGTTACGAGGGTTCGTTTACCGGCTGGCTTGTGCCGTATGCCAAGCCGACCGATGCCGTGAGTCTGCATGATGCCGACTATGAACACAAAGACGGCACCTATTATGTCATCGGCACAGAGTTGAGTTTTTCCAAAGACGGTGGAAAACGAACGTTGAAGTTAGGAAGGAGGATTGGATGAAGACTTTGTTGCTGATTCTATTTCTTATCCCACGGATGTTTGGGATATTCCCATTTACCATGGTCGATGATTTCGGTCTTCACAACATTGAAGAGCTTGGGGTCAACGAATTGTTTGGCTTTGTCGGGGTTGGTAAACATGATTCGGAAATCATGGCTTTCGTTGTCTTTGACAAAGCAGACGGTAAAGGATTCAGCCCCCTTGACATCGGTGAAACGCCATTGTCCTATGTCAGGGCGTTTGGAATCAACCACGGTGACACTGATTTGGTGTATGGCACCGCGTTGGACAATGGAAACATAGTAGTCGGCTTTCTCGCTGGTGCCGTCAACTATTCGGGCAACACCATAAGTGGGCTTGGTTTCGGAGATGAAACCATAGTCGAAAGTGGCATGAAGAAAGTCTTCGTCGAAAGTGACACCCATTCGCCGTTCGTCTTGGCAGAAACATATTCGCACACTTGCGAAAATGACAAACAATATCAAAACCAGCTTTTTCATACCGCAAATATATAAAAATCTGACAAAATGACCGACATCTACAGCGAAATAAAAAGTAAGATACGCGCCATGCAGGGCAAAAACGGCCCTGTGGCATTCATCGCCAAGGTGGAGAGCACTGACGGCGACACATGCACCTGCTCGATAGGCGAACTGAAACTGACCGATGTGCGACTGCGTGCCGTGGTGAACGGCGAGGACTCGCAGCTGCTGGTGACACCGAAAAAAGGAAGCTACGTCACTCTGCTCGACCTCAGCGGCGGCGACATGCGCCAGATGGAGGCCATCGCCTTCTCGGAGATTGAGAAGATAGAGATAAAGACGTCAGGCGACATCGCAATAGACTGCGACGGAACCATCACCCTCAACGGCGGCGACAACAACGGGCTGGTGAAGATAAAAGAGCTCACGCAGAAACTGAACGAGCTGGTGCAGAAATTCAACACCCATACACACAGCATACCTGCATTGACTGTAAGTTTGGCACCTTCCCCTTCGACCGCCACCGGCACTACGGCAGTGCCAAACGGAACCGCCAGCACTTTCGACCAAAACGACTACGAGAATACCAAAATAAAGCATTGACATGAAAAACCGCGACATACTGATAGACGAAGACTACGACATCCGCTTCAGCGGAGCCGACCTCGCCGTTGGCGACAGCACCCTACAGAACCAGGCACTGCTGATGAAGTGCCACAAAGGGGAGCTGAAAGAACACCCCTATGCCGGCGTGGGCATCGACGACATGGTGAACGACTGCGACACCGACTTCTGGCGGCACCGCATACGCGAGGAACTGCGCCGTGACGGCATGAAGGTCGAGAAGATAACCATACGCGGCGAACAAGTGAATATAACAGCGAAATACCAGTAAAGTTATGAGAACCATAGAAGAAATCAAGAAACAGATGATCGATAGCGTCCTCGATAACGAGACGCTGTGCGAGGCCATGAGCCTCGACCCCACACAGGCGTGGGAAGCCCAGACAAGCTCGGCGAGCGTGCTCAACATGCTGCTCTATGCCGTGGCGATGGCCATACAGTCGCTTGAATGGCTCATCGACCTGTTTAAGAACGAGGTGGAAGACCGCATCAAGGCGGCTTACCCCGGGACGGTGAACTGGTACTGGAACCGCGCTATGGAGTTTCAGGACGGCCACGACATCAACGACAACGGAGGCTACGACACCGACGACCCTGGCTCGCGCATCATTAAATACTGCGCCGTGGCCGAAGAGTACGACAGCGTGAAGGTGAAGGTGAGCAAGGAGGGCTACGAGCCTCTTGAGAACGACGACCCTACCGACAGCGAGCTGCAGCGCTTTGCCGACTACATGAACCGCATCAAGTTCGCTGGCACACGACTCTCGGTGAGTTCCGTGACGAGCGACACACTCTATCTCGGTCTGCGTATCTGGCGCAAACCGCTGATAACGCTGACCGAAGACGAGGTGAAGGCCTCGGTGCAGGAATACCTCGACGGCATACGCTACGGCGGCGTGTTCAACAAAACCAAGCTCATCGACCACCTGCAGCGCATGGAGGCGATTGACGACGTTGCCATCTTCAGCTGTGGGTTTGAAGCCGCCGACGGCACAACCACCAACCTGATGGACGGCAACATGAACATTGCGCAGAACTACTACAGTTACGCAGGTCATATCGTGCTTGACGATTATCTTTTTTTAATAGACTGGAGGCAGTGATGAGTGTGTATGTTAACCTTGCCAAGCAGCTGCTGCCCGTGGCGATGCGGGCCGCCGCCCGTGTGAACGGCCTGATTGAGGCTATGCTGAAACCCCTCGAACACGGCAATGCCGAAATAGAGGCCTTCGTGGCCAACAAACGCTACCGCCTGCGCCATTCGGGACAGGTTTTCAGTCTCGAGAACGTGCTGAACGACTATTATGGGATTGCCCACGACGATGCCGACCGAATCTACATCACCGACGGCGACGACCTCACCGACAACATGCTGCCCTACGACAACACCGGTCTGCTGATGAACTACTCGCTCAACATACCCTACGACAGGCATGTGCTTCCGCAACTCAGCCTCAAGCACGGCTACACCAACGAAGCCGACTTCATAGTGCATGTGCCAGCCGGCAGCGGAGTGGAGGAAACCGACGGCAATGCTGCCACCATAACCACACTGGTTGACGAATACCGCATAGCAGGAAAGAGATTCAAGGTGGTATGGGACGAGTGAGCTGTAAGCTATAAGCCGAAAGCTCGAATAAAATCAATTCAACACTACAACGATAAACGCTTAAACAAATATTGACATGAAAAGACTAAAGACATTTGAAGGTTCGCTGATGCCGTTGTGGCAGAAGGATTTCGACTTCATGCAGGACGGCGTTAAGGAGGCATTGGGGATCATCTGCCAGCAGCTCGGCCTCGGACGCGACAACTTCATAATTAGCGGTTGCGCCATAACCGAGACGAATACAACGCTGGCGATGGCCTCGGGCTGGGCTTGGTTCGATGGCGAAGTGCTGCCGGTGAGGGCTATGGAGGCGACAGCCAAACAGAATGGCATAAGCTATGTGAAGCTGACCCGTGTGACAAGCTACAACCAGGGCGGCACGAGAGACGTGACGACAAGCGGCACATCGGCCACGCAGGACGCTTGGCAGGACGATTACCTGCAACCGTCGCCCTGCACACAAGCCGATGTGTTGGCGACAACGACGCCTGCCCTTGCCGTAAGGAGCGGCTTCTGGACACTGGCCGACCGTTTGCAGAAAGCCTATACTTCCGAAGACAGCGGCATCGGGCAGCTGGCGCTCAACAACAACGGCAACCGGGGTGCGATAACAAGCGCGATCTACCGCAAGATAGGAGCCTCGGCGATGATAGTAGTAAACCTCGATGCAGACTTTCCACCGAACATCGAGGGGCCCGGCTACTCTGACTATACCCTTACCGGTGCACCCACCCCTGCGATTGGGTTCGAGGTACAGCAGGAAAACGTGACAGCCACCCTAAGCTCGCAAGGCACGCTCACGCTAAGGCTGTATGAGAGCACGAACAAAGCCAGCTGCGTCATGCTATCGTATGTTTCGCCATCCGCCACATCCGGCGACGGACATCTTGTTGCGGCACAAGGCCAAGGCGGAGGAAGCGGAGGAGGCACCGATATATGAAAACGATGGAAGCCAACGGACAGCAAACGCTGTTGGACATAGCCTTGCAGCATTGCGGTGCGGCAGAGGCTGTGTTTGCCATTGCCGAGTTGAACAGCATTAGCCCCGACATTGTTCCATGCCATGGCGACATCGTGAATCTGCCTGACGTGGTGAACAAAAAAGTGGTGGCGTTCTATGCGTCCAACGGAATAAGCCCCGCTACGGCCAAAGAAGATGCTCCTGAACCTGGACCTGAACCCGTGACATATCCCATCACTGTGGCTGCATCCGAGCATGGAACCGCGACGGCATCGGCAGAGACAGCCGCCGAGGGTACCGTGATAACACTTACAATAGCGGCCAATACGGGCTACGCAGTGGGTAGTGTGACGGTGACGGCCGGCAGCGAGACCATTAATGTCAGTCGTAAGTATCGCACGTTCGTAATGCCCGCCGCCGACGTGACTGTAGAGGTCGAATACATACTGTCGGCCTACATTGTAATGGTGGGCGAAATTTCAAACGGACAGATAAGCGTATCGCCATCGCGTGCAACTTACGGCACATTGATCACGGTGACACCGACACCCGACGACGGCTATGTGCTGCTGCAGCTCACGGCCACCGCATTGGGAGGCTCGCAGCTTGAATTGACAGAGGAGGATGGCGGTGCTTACACTTTCACGATGCCTCCCACCAATGTGACGGTGACGGCAACCTTTGCCCAGGTGCAACAAGAGCCGAAGTGGAGGCTGGTAACATCGGTTCCGCAGGACCTTTCTGGCGAGTACATCCTTGCCGGGATGGACGGCGACGAAGGCTGGATGTTTGCCGGCAACCTGGCCAACTACCAAGGCGAGATGGCGCAAGTTGAGGTCGGCGACAACGGCACGTCGATAAAGCAGACAGAAGCAGCGGGGGCACGTCTTGTCACGATAGGCAACCGCCGCCTTGTGGATTCGGGAACATACGGAGGCACTTTTAGCTATACCATAGCCTACCAGCACTCTGTAAACGGCAAGCGCTACATGACATACTCGTCGAGCGGACTGAGCAACAGTTCATCTAACAGCGGCACCAACAGCCGCTGGCACATCGAGATAGACAGCAACGGCCGCATGACGGCAATAAACATAGACACAACGCGCTGCCGTCTGTATATGTACGCATCGCAGTTAGAGCACTATCTCGCACAGGCTGTAGCCACCAACCACGACAGCATAGACACGGCCTACAAGCCGCTTTCGCTGTTTGCGCTTGAAGAATAAAGTAATAAAGGGAAAGGGGCACTAAAAAAGCCCCCGCCTCCAAAGCCTGGCTCCTGCCCCCGACAATGACAAAGGTGCCGACACACCACGGCAGAGGCCGTATGCCTCTCGGTGTGTTGGCACCTTATTTTTGAAAACGTAGGTGATTGCAAAAGTAAGAAATTTATCGACAACCAAACATAATAAAGATGGAAAAGAAAAACTACATCCAAGCCCCGCTTCCATTTATGGGGCAGAAAAGAAGATGGAACAAAGACTTTAAAAGCATACTGAAGAGCAATTTTGCCGACTGCGGCATATTTGTGGACCTGTTCGGCGGCAGCGGCTTGCTCTCGCATTTTACGCGGTCGGCCCGTCCCGATGCCGTTGTGGTATATAACGACTACGACGACTACTCGCGCCGCCTCGGAGCGATACCGGCTACAAACGCGCTGCTGGCCGAAATAAGAGGGATAATGGCAGGTTATCACTACAAAAAAAAAGATTGAGGAACCGCTACGTGGCTGTGTACTGGAAGTAATAGAGGAGCAGGACAGGCTCGGCTTTGTCGATTACATAACACTGTCGGCATCGCTGCTTTTTTCGGGCGAATACGCCACCAGCCTCGAAGAGCTGATGAAGCAAAATTTCTACAACAGAGTCCGCACCTCCGACTATTCGGCTGACGGCTACCTTGACGGCCTTATTGTCGTGCATGAGGACTACAGAACCGTATTTAACGAATGGAAGGACACCGACGGCGTTTGCTACTTGATAGACCCTCCATACCTTCAGACCCAGTGCTGCACCTACGCCAACCACTGGCAGTTTGGCGACTACCTCGATGTGCTGCAAACCTTGAACGGAACGAGCTATGTCTATTTCACCTCTGACAAAAGCAGCGTGATAGAGTTGTGTGACTGGCTCGGCAGGAAATATGGCCACGTCAGCCACTTTGACGGAGCCACGCGGATGGAACTCAGATCTCACCCCAACTACAGTTCTGGCTACACAGACATCATGTTATACAAACACAAAAGCCTATGAACAAGTAATACGAAACTCTTGCTGACATCATCGAGAATGGTCGCCGCCAAACCAACAAAAAGGGCGAAATCATCTATCTACTTAACCGCCAGCTTGACCTGCGTCCCGCTGACCTGCTCGACATATTCGGGGGTCACAACATAGCCAGAAAAAAGCTGAAAAACGAGCTGCAGCTCTTTATGCAGGGCGAGCGGCTCACCGAACGGTACCGCGAAGTCGGCATCAGCTGGTGGGATTACTGCGAACCCATACTGGTGAACAGCTACCCGACCTATTTCGAGAAATTGCCGCGGCTGATAGCCAAGATAAACGCTGAGAAAAGAAGCAGCAAGAACTATGTGCTGTTTCTGGGTGAGACAGGTGCCGAGAGCAATCAGGCACCATGTCTGAGCCTTGTGCAGTTCCAGATAGACGACGGAGAATTGGTTTTATCGGCCTACCAGCGCAGTAGTGATGCCAATCTCGGTCTGCCGAGTGACCTCTACCATCTTTATCTGATGAGCCGCCAGATAGACTTGCCTTTAAAGTCCATCACGCTCTTCCTCGCCAACGTGCACATCTACGAGACCAACATCGAGGCCACGAAACGTCTCCTCAGTGGCGACGAGGATGTAAAATTTGTGCTTAATGTGTGATTAAACATCGATTTAACACTATAAAACAAATCAGGCACGAAGATTTTGCTCCGTGCCTGATTTGTCGAAAAAGATGTACTTTTCAATTTAAAAAAGTGTACTTTTCGATTTTGCGATTATAGATTTTTTCTCCATTTTGCTTGTTTTTCTCAAAAAATGGTATATCAGTGCCACGCTTCTTTTGTGTAAAAATTCCTTTCTGGCACTGAAGAGGGAAAAAAACGAGGACTGTATCATGTTTTGGGATTCCTGCCTTCTAACTTTGCAGAATCAAATTAATAACCAATAATTAAAAGTTGCGCCCGACACGGATTTAGGGATTTAAAAATGAAAAGAATTTTTCTGACCTTGTTTTTGTTTGCGATTTGCCTTGCAGGAAAATCTCAAGCGACTAAAATCCACACGTTTGAAAGTTATCCTTCCAACACTTGGTATTCAAATAAAATTGTACCTTGCGAGCAATGAGAAGGATTTGTAATCCAATAAACAATCAATTCCGACGAAACGCTCTTGCGGGAGTGATTTTTTGAAAATATTTCGCATAAAAGCGAATTTTTCAGAAATGTCAAATCTCCTCAATCTCTTCGGTTGTCAGCCCAGTGTATCTTGCGATTTGTTGTGTGCCCATGCCGTCGTTTTTCATACGGCGTGCTGTTTATACAAGGTTTTTGTGGACTGCTGTTTCGGTAACGACTTGATTACTTTTTTTCCACTATAGCCAATCAGTTTCAGCAATGTAGTGTGTAACCTGTTCGCGAAGAGCAGGAAGGTCGTTTTGAACAATTCCCCATAGTGTTTGCGGCTTGATTTGATAGTAGTCGTGGACGAGGACGTGGTGCATGTTCGTTATTTCAGTTCATTCTGTTTTTGGGTGAGCTTTGCAGAATGCTTTTGTAATGTGGTAGGCGGCCTCGCCAATGATTTCGACATTTTTCACCACAGCATAAAAAAGCATAGTCTCATTGGCAAGATCGCTGTATGTCTTGCCTTCGGTGAAAGCCAACACTTTGTTTATGGCGTTGATTATGCGTTCTAAGAGGGTGCGGTCTTTAATTTGCTCTCTCATAAATCAGTTTTTTTCATGGTTTGCACTCTCAACGGCAAAAGGCATCAAGCAGCCATCCTCTACAAGATCCACGACGCGGTCGAGAAGTTTTTCAAGGTCGTTCCACATGCCGAAGAACTTAAGCCCTATGGGTTGTGAATGGTCGAGGTCTACGAGAATATCCACATCGCTCAGTGGCGTTTGTCCGCCTCGGGGGTATGAGCCGAACAGCCAAGCCTTAAGCACTGGCTGCGTAGCAAAGTGGTCGGCAACGTTTTTTTGAACCTGCTCTGTCTCTATTTTGTGCTAAAATTCGATAAACAAAGATAAACTTTTTCCTTCATTCATCTTTCTTTTTCAAAAAAATCGTATTTTTGCTCAAATTTTTAGCGACGGTTTGTCGTTATTCAGTTAAAAAGTTGCGCCCGGCACGTATTTAGGGAGAAGATTATGAAATCATTGAAAATGATGTCAAAGATATGGATTGTCATCGCGGTGTTGCTTACAGGTTTTTCTTTCACTGGATGCAAATACACATGTGTCGTTACTTCATACGGAACCTCTCCAGGTGCGATGACCTATTTTGTTGAGCCACTTGACTCCTCTTCTTATGCCAACCCTCTCCAATTCCAGGAATACAAGCGTGTGTTGGATAGTAGATTGAAGGAGATGGGTTATGTAGAGACGGATGAGCAAAACGCCAAGATGCTTATACAATTCGGCTATTATTTTGGCGAGAAGCAATTTGCCGGTTTCAAAACCACTACTTATGGCAATAGCAATACCTACACCAACTCGAATACCAGTAGGGCTTCTGTATCCAGCGCAAGTTCACGTGGCAATAGTGCCTCTTCGGCATCAGTGTCGTCTTCAAACAAAAACACCAGTACGAATACATACAACAGCACTACCACATCAGAGGAAGCCAACTACCAGTATGATTACGGCTGCATTATCAATGCCTATTACAACAATACGTTTGAGCCTGTATGGTCGGTCGAGGCTTACGACAACTACAAGAGTAGTGACGACAAGCGTGTGCGTGAGACTATTCGAGAGGCTATGAAGTGGGCCATCACCGCGGCTTGTATGAAAATAGGCGACAGCAGTACCGAGGAAGTTGACATATCATGGAAAACAGGAGAGGGCATGGGATTGAGAATCCCGTAACTATGCGTGCACCTTGTATCTCCGCTTTTAGCTTCTAACCATCAACTGAACAACTTTTAACTGGTATTATAGCAGTGCAGACAGGTGGTCGTAGTAGTTCTTGCTTACGGGTATCTTTTCAGAAGATGGTTCCTCAAGCACTGCATAAATGTTTTCTTTGTCCTTTTGCAGTACTTTGACACGGCTTTTGTTTACAAAATAAGAGCGGTGGCATCGCACTATGCCGTTTTTTTCGCACAAGTCTTCTATGCGTTTCATCGAACTGCGTAGTGTGTAGTTCGTTATTTTGCCATTGTAGAGATAGCATATTTTTAGGTAGTTTTCGTCTGCTTTTATGTAAAGCATCGATTCGACTGCAACAATGAGTTTGAGGCTGTTTTTGTCGTCCATGAAACGTATGTTGCTGCTTTGTGCAAATTGCGATTTGTATATTCTCTCTTCTTTGTCAACAGTTACAAAATAAAGGTCTATTATTGAGTCGAATATGACAAGTGTCACTGTGACATATATCAGCACCCATCCGAAACAGTTGAAGTATGCTTCGGTGCGACGCATCATCAGCCACGAGTAGAGAGCATAGAAAGCTGTCGTTACAAACACCTCAGCTCCAATTATGGTGATGTAGAGCGTCCAAGTAATCTTTATTTTGCTGTTGAATGCAAGTAGCAATGAACGTGATATTGCCAAAACACCCAATAATATGCATGACAGCATTGTGATGTGGAATGAATAGTTTTGGACGGGCATGCCCTCAATCTTGAAGCCAATGCCTGGCCTGAAAAGCAGGAAAAAACCCAATGTTAGAAACGGTACAGCCAACATGTGGAGAAAATAGCCGTTCAAACGAAAAATGTTTCTTGGCACTTGTGTCATATTTTAAGTCTTTTCTATCACATTTTTTTGCGTCACAAAGATAAAAAAAATAGAAATTCGTCACTTATTTCGCCATTTCATCCCTATAAACACCGTTTTTGTCACTTTTATTGTCACTGATGGCTTGTTTTCAGCGACAATACTTTTGGAAATATTTTTTCTTTATAATCATAGTTTTATTTGTGGCATGGCAAAATATAGTTAAGACAAGAGTAGGAAAGCGCGGACAGGATTCTGCGGATGGCTGCTAAAGTGACTTGGTTGGGAAACAAATGGAGCACCTGCGCCTGATGAAAAGGCTATTGTGTTAGGTGTGCCATACACTTCAATGTTGATTCCCATTATGTTATCTTTATTATGCCCAATTTGGCAAAGTGCTGCATATAATGGAAAAAAGCTCTTTTTTTGGTACTTGCACCCCGTGCTTAAGGCTTGGAATTGTTCCTGTTGATAGGGCAAGCACTGACTCGGCAGTACGAAGTCTATTACAAATAATGCACTACATTGATGATTTCCATTTTGGCATTTCGCCTGATGGAACACCTAAAGCAACAAAAAAATGAAAGTCGGGATATGGACTGATGCCAAAAAAACAGTGTAACAGTATATTGTGGATATTTTGACCAGGAAAAAATGGTACGAGACAGTGACTTGATGTTATTGATGAAGAAAAAGCGGATGTGAAAAATTCGTCATATTATTATAAAAGTTTAAATTTGCACGATTTCATGATAAAAATATGCTATTTGAAAATGAAAGAGAAAAAAACAAAGAATCAATATAAGGCTACTAATAAGGAAAGGGAGAACTATTGCACAACACTAAGAAAGGTGTTTGACTATAGCACAACCCGTTATGCTGAGCGTGTCTTGGCACGTTTTGTAGAAGGCGGCCAGGAATACACATACAGTTCTTTCCGTGAGAAGTGCAACATGTTGTCGGCACGCATGTCGCGTTTTGGTATCAGGGCTGGCGATAAGATAGCCATATTGTCGCAGAATATGCCCAATTGGACACTCGCTTTCTTTTCTGCCACAACCTTTGGCCGTGTTGCCGTGCCTATTCTCCCCGACAGCTCTGTTAACGAAGTTACAAACATTCTGACACACTCAGAAACCAAGGTGATTTTCATTTCACAACGACTTATGCACAAATTGAGTGATGAATGTCGTGACAACCTGAAACTAGTGATAGACATAGAAACCCTTGAGTTCATAAAGCGTCGCAAAGAAGATTTTCAGTGTGACGGATGGGTTAAAGACCCGCAGCCAGACGACCTTGCTACCATAATATATACATCTGGCACTACAGGAAAGGCAAAAGGTGTAATGTTGAGTCACCGTAACCTATGCCACAACCTTGTTGCATCATTTAAGGCACAGCCATGCTACTCAAAGGATCGTTTCTTGTCGATTCTTCCCATGGCACATGCTTACGAGATGTGTGTGTCGAGTTTTTACTCATTCTATGTCGGAGCTTGCTGTTACTATATACAGCGTCCACCGACCCCTTCTGTCCTGATACCGGCCATGAGGAAAGTTAAACCTACGGTGATGCTTTCTGTGCCTCTCATTATGGAGAAGATATATAACAATAGCATTGTTCCAACCATACGGAAAAGCCGTGCCTTACGCTGGTTGGAGCTGCATATACCGTCGTTGCTATATTTGTTCATTGGACAGCGTCTGCTGAGAACTTTTGGCGGCAAACTACGTTTCTTTGGCATAGGTGGCTCGAAAATCGACACCAATGTGGAGACTTTCCTCAAAAGATGTCACTTCCCCTATGCGGTGGGATATGGCCTGACCGAGACGGCTCCTTTAGTGTGTAATGTGTTTGTGAACAAACGCAAACGTGTCGGCTCCATTGGTATCGCAAGTTACAAGGTTGAAATAAAACTCGACAACCAAAATCTCGAAACTGGCGAAGGCGAGATAGTATGTCGTGGTGACAACGTCATGTTGGGCTACTACAAAGACCCCGAGCGAACCATGCAAGTCCTTGACGAGGACGGCTGGTTCCATACGCACGATATTGCTACTGTTGATGAAGATGGCTATTATTACATAAAAGGTCGTCTTAATAACACCATACTCGGCCCGTCGGGTGAAAACATTTACCCTGAAGAGATAGAAATGGTTATAAACGAGATGGTTGGAATTGACGAATCGCTCGTAGTTGAACGTAACGGACGTCTTGTGGCACTTGTCAAATTCGACGAAAACCTGATTGACTGGAACCAGGAGTCGGAAGACCAGTTCTTCGAGAAACTTGAGGCAATGAAACAGTCGGTCCTTGAGTTTGTAAACAAGGCAGTGGGCAAGAATTCTAAAATTGGTGAGGTCGAGGCCGTGAAAGAGCCTTTTGAAAAAACTGCCACAAAAAAAATACGCAGGTTCAAATACAAGGAAAACCAGACCGAAAACTCATCTGGCCCTTCTGATGCTGAAGCAAAGGAAGTGACATCTCAAAATGAAGATGGCCAAACTGAGAATAAAGAATGAGGTCGTAGAAGACCATCCTGTCTAAAAACAAACCGCATCACAGCCTTGTGACATGGGTTTTGCTCTCTTTTTGCTTTGTCGTAATTGTTTACAATTTTTGAAGTCTAACTAAACTTGAATGTTTTATTTTGTATTTTTGTGGTCTGACAGAAAACACCAATACGTATTGGCAAAATTTGAAATGAAGGCTTATAATATGATTAAGTCAATGTTATTGATTATAAATTTCCTACTTAACTAATTAAAACATAAGCGTTTAATATTTAAAAACGAATAGGGATAGAAAAATATGTAAATATATTTACCATTTTTTTACCTTTGTTGCTTAAAGTAGTTTGTTAACTAAAAAAGAAAAAAATGGAATTAAAAAAAATGTTAGTAGCCAATTCATTGCTTGGAATGGCAGGCGGTATCCAGTATTTAAAACTTAAGAGCGCCACGAGGAACCCGCGAAAGACTAGCGAGGCCACTCTTCGCTTGATATTGGAATACGCAAAAGACACCCTTTACGGCATGGAACATGAATTTGCTTACATCTTGCAAGCTCCCAATGATGAAGAACTGTACAGACGATATCAGGAGAAGGTGCAAACCAACGATTATGAGAATCTTCGCCCATACGTCGAACGTCACAAGAATGGCGAGAAAGACATACTCTTTCCTGGCAAGCCACTTCTTTATGCAACCACATCGGGCACCACATCAGAACCCAAATGGATTCCTATCACACAGGAATATTTGAACAATGTTTATGGTAAGATGACAAAGGTTTGGCTGTTCAACTTCATCAAGAACAGACCCAAAGTGTTTAGTGGCAAGATTTTGTCGATAGTGGGCAAGGTGGTCGAGGGATATGCTCCCGATGGTACCGTGTTTGGCTCTGTTTCGGGTGTCACGCAACGCGATTGCCCTAACTTTGTGAAAGTTCTTTATTCCAATCCACAATGTGTTTATAGCATCTCCGACTATAATGCACGTTACTATGTATTGATGCGTATGGGTATTGAGCAGGACGTCACTCTTATTGTCACCGCTAATCCATCGACAATAGTTGAGTTGCAGAACAATGTCAACAAATTCTATGACGAATATGTAAAGGATATTGAGAACGGAACCCTCAACAAGGAACTTAATATAGATCCAGCCATACGCAAGGAACTCGAGGCGTGCCTCAAACCCAATCCTAAGCGTGCGGCCGAACTGCGCAAGATGAAAGAGCAGTATGGAACGGTGCTTCCTAAACATTATTGGCCCAACTTGCAGGTGCTTAACACTTGGAAATGCGGCAACACAAAGGTTTATCTTGACAAGTTCAAAGACTCTTTCCCCAGCACAATGCTTCATCAGGAGTTTGGCTATTTCAGTTCGGAATGTCGTTTTGGCCTTGTTGTTGATGACACTCTTAATACAGTGCTGTTCCCGCATTTCCATTATTATGAGTTCATTGACGAGGCTGACCTTGACAATCCAAACCCAAAATATCTGCAACTGCACGAATTGCAGAAAGGCAAACGCTATTGTCCTTATGTAACCACTTTTGCAGGACTTTACCGTTACAACATGAACGACCTTCTTGAAGTTGGCCCTAACTTTGGAAATACGCCAACCGTACACATGATTCAGAAGGTGAACGGCATCGTCACCATCACCGGCGAGAAACTTCACGAACGCCAATTTATAGAGGCAGTGCGCGAGGTAGAGGAAAAGACAGGCATAAAGACAAAGTTCTTTATTGGATTTGCTGACATGAGCATTGTGAACTATCGCTTCTATTACGAGTTTGCCGATAGAAGTGTCACACAAGAGCAGGCTGAAGCATTCACCAAAGAGGTTGACGAAATATTGATGCACAAAAACGTAGAATACCAAACCAAACGCGAATCGTTGCGTCTTAAGTTGCCCGAGACCTATCGCCTTATCCCCGAATCGTTTGAGACCTTCAAGGCTCATTGCATTGCCGAGGGCGCCCGCGATGGACAGTTCAAGTTGCAATTGCTCTTGCAAGACGAAAAACGACATGAGAAGTTCAGGGAACTGGTGGTGAAACAGTAACAATACAAGGTAACGGCTGATAGCTTTCAGCTATGTGGAAGCCTTCAGCCGTTTTTCAGCCTGTTTTATGTTTTTTATACAACTTACCAATCACACTGATAATGGCACCTAAAGCTGTAATTTTCGATCTGGATGGGACTTTGTTCGACAAGTCAGGTCTGCCCTTTTATCTTGTCATTAAGCAAACGCTCAGACGCCGTCTGGTGACGCTAAAGAAGGAAAGAAACGCCCGCAAGCGGATGAAAGGTAAATATTTTGTGGACGAAGAGGGCTTTTATAATGCCTTTTTCAGTGAGTTTGGAAACAAAACCGCAAGGTCATGGTATTTCAGAACCTATATGCCTGACATGACCAAGATACTCAAAAAACATTATCGCTTAAACCCATGGGTGCTTGATGTCATCTCCAAATTAAGACAGCAAGGCATCAAAATAGTTGTTTTCTCCGACTATAACTGTGTTAAGGAAAAACTCGAGGCATTGGGGCTTGACCTTTCCCTTGTTGACTTTTATTTTGACGCTCCGGCATTGGGAGGGTTGAAACCTTGTAGAGAGGCTTTCCTCAAATTGTGCGAAAAAATAGGCCAACAGCCTTCAGAATGCCTTATGGTGGGCGACAGGGATGATACCGACGGAGAAGGTGCACGAACGGTTGGAATGCCTTTTGTCCTGGTGAGAAAAAAGGAAGTGCCTCAAATAGATTTATGATTTTCAACGGTACATGCAAATAAAAAAGAAGTGAGCCATATTTTCTCCATTTCGATATTTTTGAGTTCTTTTTCGTTGTTACAGATTATTTTGTAACTTTGAGGCGTTTGATACAACAAGGTTAGAATATGGACAAGAGCAATAAATGGTTGGTTATCGTTAATCCCCATGCCGCAGCTGGCAAAGGTGGACGAGATTGGCCTATAATTGAGAATATTCTTAAGGAAGAAGGCTTCGATTTTGACTCCTGTATCACACAATATCAGCGTCATGCCATAGAGTTGGTACGTTCAAACATTTCAGAGCATGGCTACCGCAAAATCATATCAGTTGGTGGTGACGGCACCAATAACGAGGTCATTAACGGCATCTTTTTGCAAGATGTGGTGCAACCGTCTGAGATGATGCTTGGGGTGATGCCTGTCGGCACAGGTAATGACTGGGCGCGAATGTTCGATTTCCCTCAAGATTATGAAAAAATTGTACGAATCTTCAAGTCTGAGAACAAGTTTCTCCATGATGTGGGCAAGGTGACATATTTTAATGATGGAAATCCGCAAGAACGTTATTTTCTCAACTCTTCGGGCAGCGGGCTTGATGATGCTGTTTGTCGAGAGGTGAACAAACTCAAGGCTCAGGGTAAAGGTGGTAGGATTCGTTATCTTATATGTCTGGCGACGGGCCTTTTTAAGCACAAGTATTATCGTGTGAAAATAGAAATTGATGGGGAAGAGGTCTTTAATGAACCGGTCTTGAGCCTTTCAGTTGGCAATTGCTGTTTTAACGGAGGTGGAATGAAGATGCTGCCCAATGCGATACCAAACGATGGCATACTTGACATGACGGTAGTCGGAAAGGTGTCGCCGTTCAAGTTTGTGACAAATGCCACAAACCTTTATGACGGAACCTTTGTGGAAAAAATGAAGGAAGTCAAAGCTTTCGCCGGCCGAAAGATAAGAATCACATCCGACCCGCCTCATTCCTTGTTTATTGAAACAGAGGGCGAGACGTTGTCAAATTCACCCTTCGATTTTGAAGTGCTGCCGAATGCTATAAATATGATAGTAAAAACGGATATCGCTCGTAAAATCAACAAAAAAGTCAAATAATATCAATAACCAATAAATAATACCATTATGGCAAATATCGAACAAATTAACTTCTCAAACAAACGTGTAGTTATACGCGTTGATTTCAATGTCCCTCTTGATGATAATTTCAACATCACCGACGACACGCGTATGCGTGCTGCAATGCCAACCATACTCAAGGTTATGAATGACGGAGGCAGAGTAATACTAATGTCTCATCTGGGACGTCCTAAAAAGAATCCCGATCCGAAGTATTCACTTAAACCCATAGTGGCTCACCTTGCCGAGTTGGCTGGCAAACCTGTCACTTTTGTTGATGACTGCACCAAGGCTGCCGATACTGTTGCCAATATGAAAAACGGCGAACTGGTACTTCTCGAAAACCTTCGTTTCTATGCAGAAGAGGAGGGTAAGCCTCGTGGAATAGAAAAAGGCGAGCAGGGTTATGACGAAGCCAAGAAAGCGTTAAAGGAGTCGCAGAAACTTTTCACAAAGACTCTTGCTGGCTATGGTGACTATTATATCAACGATGCTTTCGGAACGGCTCACCGCGCTCATGCTTCAACAGCTCTCATAGCTGACCATTTCGATGCCGACCACAAACTGTTTGGCTTCCTTATGGCCAAGGAAGTGGCTGCTGTCGATAGGGTTATGAACAGCATCAAACGCCCATTCACAGCTATCATGGGTGGCTCAAAGGTGTCAACAAAAATTGAGATAATAGAAAATCTCCTTACCAAAGTTGACAACTTGATACTCTGTGGAGGCATGACTTATACTTTCAAGAAAGCCCAAGATGGCAAGATAGGTAGTTCGATTTGTGAGGACGACAAACTCGAACTGGCTCTCGATATCATGGCCAAGGCAAAGGAACGCGGAGTGAACTTGGTGCTCTCAACCGATGAAGTGGCTGCTGATGCGTTTGCAAACGATGCCAACACTCAGATAGTCGATTCGATGAACATCCCTGACGGTTGGTCGGCAATGGACTGTGGCCCGAAGAGTCGTGAGGCTTTCGCAGCTGTAGTGAAAGGTTCTAACACCATCTTGTGGAATGGCCCTTGCGGCGTGTTCGAGATGGACAACTTCGACAAAGGCTCGCGTGCCCTCGCTGATGCAGTAGTTGAAGCAACTAAAAATGGCGCTTATTCGCTCATCGGCGGCGGCGACACAGTGTCGTGCATCAACAAGTTCGGCTTGGCTGACAAAGTCAGTTATGTCTCAACAGGAGGCGGTGCTTTGCTCGAAGCTATCGAAGGCAAGGTGCTCCCTGGCATAGCAGCTATACAGAAGTAAAAACAGCTGAAATCAAAACATCGAGCCGGTTCCGCAAGGTTCCGGCTTTTTTGTGTTATTATCTGCTGCTAACTCTCTTCTTATACACTTAGCAGCATGTTGTCATGATGTGTGTTTCCCATATTTCGGCGTGTTGATGCGGAGGTAAGGCTCTCTCAATCTATGTATCTTTCAAACTCTTCGGCAGCTGTTGCCATCATGTCGAAAAAGCGTGACAGTAGTGTGTCGGGACTGTCGTCTGCCAGAATCTGCTCAAAACAAATCCATGCCGAATCGGTCTCGGCATCGTCAATGTCGTAAACGACGGCTTTCGACACCTTGCAGGTGGTGTTGATGCTGTTGGCGGCCATTATGACACGGGCATAGTTGTCGCGTGTCACATCAAGCATAATAGGGGTTGTGAGCCTCAGGAAACAGGGGTCGTCCTTGTCGTACCATAGCTGATAGCGACGACTTTTCAAACTGAAAATAAGTCCTGAGCGAGTGCTCTTTACCTCTATGGCTTGCCTGTCCAAGTAGGCTTTGACTTGTTGTTTAGCGTTTTTGGGCATAGATGCTACCTGTTGTTATCGGCTGAATCCTATGGTCTTTCCTACCGAATATGAGGGTTTCTTGTAACGTAACACATCGACGAGCAGCTTCTGTGAAATCTCCACGTCCATGTAGGCGGCTGTTATGGCTGCCTCGGTGACTGCCTCGGTGATGTCGCCTGCAACAAAGCCGTCTGATAGTTTGGCAAGCTCGTCATAGTCTATCTCTCCGCAGGGTCGGTCTTTCATGTGGTTCTTGAAGATGGCCTTGCGTGCCTCGCTGTCGGGTTGCGGAACGAAATACACCTTGTCTATGCAACCTACTCGGAGTATGGCAGGGTCGACCATCTCGGGCACGTTGGATGCAGCGGCAACCAGAATGCCTTTTTGGGCACACTTGTTCCAGATGTTGACTATGGCCAACGACTGCTGGCTCATGCTGCCGTTGCTTTCCTCGTCGGTAAGGTTGGGCATAATGTATTCTATCTCGTCGAAGCATATCACAAAAGGTGCTTTCACCGAGGCAGCGTCAAACACCCGTTGCAGTGCATCGATGACGCCTGGCTGGTATATGTTGCCGAAGTTGGAGCCTTTGATGATGGAATAGTTGAATCCCGATTCATCGGCTAAGCTCTCAAGCACCACGCTCTTGCCGCAGCCAGGAGGCCCGTAAAGCAGCAGCCCGTTGATGGGTTCTATCCTGTATCGTTTGGCTTTTTCTGGGTTTTGCAAAGCGAAAAGCACTTCTTTGCGCAGTTTCTCTTTCAACTCATCGCGTCCGGCCACGTTGTCGAACCCGTTGCCATAGCCTTTTCTGTAGGTTATCTTGGCCAGGTTCTCGGCCATACATTGCTGCTCTTGTGGTATGTTCTGTTGCTCGTTGTCAGTGGTGTCGTCTTCTTCGTCCGACATGGATAGGTTGCCTTGCAGTGCAACACTAAACTCCTCGGCTGATGCAAAACGCTTGTCGGGTGTCTTCATCAAGGCTTTCTTGAGTATGAGTTTCAGGTTGTCGTCAATCTTCACATCTTCTGTCTCGAGTGGCAACTTCTCGCGTCGCGCGGTCTTGACTATTTTCTTTATTGTCTCACGGTCGGCGTTCTTGGGTATCTCAACCTCCCATGGTGCTTTGCCGAAGAGCATATAATATAGTAGGGCTCCAACCGAGAACAGTTCGGCTTTTGGTGTGTATATGCCCTTGAACGTCTCAGGGGCGCGGAAGAAAGGCGAGAGGTCGTCAAGGTAGAAAGGCGGCTTGTCCATGACCATATAGGAGATGTGGCCCAGGTCGATGATGGTGGGTATGAGCCCCTCTTCGGCCTCTTGCAGGATGATGTTCGACGGCGTGATGTCGTTGTGCATCATGGCAAGCGAATGGATGTGGCTAAGGCCTGACAATACGCACAGTGTTATCAAAATGGCATCGTCTGTACCTAAGGCTGTTTCGTTCGAGACTATCTCCGACAGCAGCTCCCCTTTATAGAAGTCTGTCACCAGATATTGGTAGTTGACGCCGCTTTTCACAAAACTGCCGTCGCATATATAGTTGATGATATAACCCGATTTCAGTTCCTTGCTGAGTTTTATCTCATATACCTCTTTGCCCTCGAAAAGCAGTTTCTTCGGGAATGTGCTCATGTCGAACACTTTCATGAAGAAGTCTTTGCCTTCGCTGTCGCAGACCATGTATGACTCGGCTGTAGGACTTTTCTTTATGAATTGTGCTACCGTGTAGTTGCCTATTTTTTCGTTTTCTTTAAGGATACTCATAATCTATTTTTTTTGTATGTCGTTCAAACAACCTCATTGCATCCGGTTTTCAACGAGCAATTCTGGTATTCTGTTAAAATGCCTGATATTTCCTGTCACCAAAACATAGTCTTTGGCTATTATGTTATTACCATGTTTCTACGGTTCGTGTATTTGCGTGGCTATCGTGCATAGACCCGGCAATATCCAAGGCATAGCCATCATCGCCCCGGTCGGCATGAAGCAAGGAGAACACCTTGTCATACACCTCTTTATATTGTTCTTCGCTTCCATCGTCTGTTGCTAAAGAATTTTCGTCAGCAGTAACATGTTCGCTCAAGGTTTTAACTAACCACTTCCTATCCGATAATGACATTGCATTAAGCATGGCAGACAAACTTCCCCTTGATATTGAAACATTCAAACTTCCCATTGCAGTTCCATTTTATGTTCTTGCAAATTTATACATTATTTTTTGAATATAAATTCACTATGCCGAAAAAAACAAAAAACTCGTTTTTTCAATATCATGTCAATAATTAAAAAAAATAGTATCTTTGCAAACTAATAACCAAATCATTCTTGAGACATGAAAAGATTGTTGTTCTTATTATTTGTTGCAACTATAGTAGTTAGTTGCTCCAACAACGAGCCTGTTGAGACAAGTGTTGCCAAAACAAATGTTGAGATTTCCGGCAATAGTTTTAATTCCTTCAAGTTATGCAGTGATGTCAGGCTTTTTGTGTCGCCTGACCCAAACGACAATTCAAAATGGGCTATTAAAGCTACGGTGCCTATCCAGAAAGTTGACGGCAACCAATTTAATGACCTCAGCGTTAATATCAACTTGCTTGATGAAAACAACCTCAAAGTTCGAGACGGTTTCATTCTTACAGGCGAAGACATTGATGCCATATTGCCAGTGATCAATTCTGTAGAAGGAGCTGAAAAGACCATTATATTCTCGGCCAATGAGGGTTCAAAGAAAGACTTTTCTTATAAAGAAGCTGTAGAGATGCTCAACAAAACCAAGTCTATAACATGTTCCTTCAATAGCGAAAGGCCTGTTGTTGAGGCTGCTACGCCAGAACCAGAGCCAGAACCAGAAGCTCCAAAAAGTGAGAAGACTTATAACGACCCGCCGAAGACAGTTCACGACTTGTGCATGAAATACGGCATCTATGGCAAAATGTCCCAATACGACAAGGCTCTCCGCAATGGCGAGAAGAAAAAGGCCAAGAGGATAGAGGACGACATGTATGAAATATGCAAGAAAGTCAAGAAAGACCTCAATGTGCCGGAGTGGCTTGCCAAGAACTTCAAAAACTATGTTGAGGACAGGGAGGACGAGATTGAAGACAAATATTAAATTATAGTAACAACAAACAGAGAAGGAGGCTTTGACTTGAGCCTCCTTCTTTCATTGTTTCCCTTCAAGCACTATCACTATCTCGCCTTTGACTTCTTTGCTTGAAAAATAGGCGCAAACCTCTTCGAGTGTGCCGCGCACGTTCTCTTCGTGAATTTTGGTCAGCTCTCTCGCCACACAGACGTGACGTTCGCCGCCACAGACTTCAATAAGTTGCTGCAAGGTCTTCACCAGGCGGAAGGGTGACTCATACAATATAGATGTGTAAGGATATTCGGCTATATTCCTTATCTTGGTTTCGCGTCCTTTCTTGTGTGGAAGGAATCCTTCGAAAATGAAGCGCTCGGCAGGCAGTCCTGAGTTTATTAGTGCTGGGACAAATGCTGTTGGGCCGGGGAGACACTCCACCTCAACGCCTTGTAGCAGGCATTCGCGCACTAACATGAATCCGGGGTCGGATATGCCTGGCGTGCCAGCGTCGGTTAGCAAAGCAGCCGTAATCCCCGATGCAATTTGGCTTGCCATACGTTCAGCCTGCTGATGCTCGTTATGTATGTGGAAAGCCTGCATTGGCTTGTCAATGTTGAAATGGCGTAGAAGATTGCCCGATGTGCGAGTGTCTTCGGCATATACAACGTCAACAGCCTTTAGCACGCTTATGGCTCGTAGCGTTATGTCTTCCAAATTGCCGATAGGTGTTGGCACCAAATAGAGTTTCGACATTGTTAGAATTTTAGTTTTACAAGATCCGCCAGTTTCTTGTATGCTACATTGTTGCTGTTCCACTGTAACTCCACCTTAAGTTCGTTAAGGTAAATAAGTGCCCCGTTGTAGGTTTGTATGTCGTTGAGGTTCTCTATCGAACGGTTGTATTTTTCCATGCTGCCGCTAAACAATTCGTTCACAAACAAGAACTTGTCGTTTATGCCTATTGCTGACTTCAGGTCTCCGACAGGACGGTTTTGTAATTTGGCTGCCAAGGAATTGTCCTCGGTAATCATCCTTTCTCCCAAAACTTCAGACTCGTCGCGCCCTACTGTTGTGTCAACTGTGTTGTTGTCATCTGGATCGAAGACACCATCTGAAGCAGGCGGTAATGTGTTAGCTGTGTCAACTGTGTTGTTGTCAGCAGGATCGAAGAGCATTTCTTTGTTGTCCGAAAGTGGAGTCCAGTTAGGCTCATATTCAGCATTTTCTGCTTCAATCGGTTCTTCCTCATCAACATCCTCTTCATTGCTTGCCGAATCGCCCTGTGGTGTTATTATTTCAAAGATGGGGTTGGAAACTATTTTTTCATATGGCTCGTTGTCTTGGTCTTCTTCATTTTTGTCCTGTTCCATGCTGGGAATGTAGTCGTCAACAATCTCGTTTTCGGTTTGTTGGTTTTCTTCGACTGGCATATCGTCAAAATGCATAATGAAACTATCGGCGTTGTCAACAGTCTCGGCTTCTGCCGTTGTGTTTTCGGTCTCTACATTTTCGTTGAGTATGAAGGGGCTGTCGAACTCTTCATTGTCAAAATTTATGAAGTTTGAAGGCTCGTTATCATGAAATGGAGTTTCTTCGGGTTCTGTTTGTGTTTTGGTTTCTTCAGGCTGTTCTTTCTTTTGTGTATAAATGTCAAGTTGTTCAGGTTCTGTTGTTTCAGGTTCATCTGGTTGAACAACTTCGGGTTCTTCGGCTTGTATTTCTATGTGAATCTCTTCAGGTTGTTTGTCTTCATTCTCAGTAGCATTGTACGGTTCGTCTTGTGTCTTTTCGCTTTCTTCCTCTATTTTGTTGTCGGCAGAGGCTTTCACTGCTGAAGCAAGTGCATTCACCATGTTTTCGCCAAAATCTTCTTCAAAATCATTGTCTGCAGAAGTGGCGTCTATCGAGCACAACATGTCGTAGAGTGTGTGGGTGCGGTTCATCAGAATATCGATGTCGAGCAGTTCCAAGGGCCTCTCGTTGCGAATAAGATAATCAATCTGTTGGGCTAAGAGATTGATTTCCTTGCGTATAGAGTAAATTTGTTTTCGTTGCTCGTTAAATTTTTCGTTTGTATTCATATTATCCATATATTTGCTTTAGTTTCAATTTGAGTGTGTAAAATTACAAAGAAAATAAAAACAAAAGTCATGTTTGTCGAAAAAGATTGTCATAATAGGTCACAAGGTTGGATAGAAGTTATATGTGGCTCGATGTTTTCCGGTAAGACAGAGGAATTGATACGTAGGCTAAAGCGTGCGAAGATTGCCAGGATGCGTGTGGAGATTTTCAAGCCTGCCATAGATGTCCGCTATAGCGAAGAGGATGTGGTGTCGCATAATGCCAACGCACTTCATTCAACTCCGGTTGAGAGTGCTTCCGCAATCTTGTTTTACGCAAACGAAGCTGATGTGATTGGCATCGACGAAGCACAATTTTTCGACGACGAGTTGCCAAGCGTGTGCCAGACGCTCGCCAACCAAGGCAAACGCGTCGTTGTCGCAGGTCTAGACATGGATTACGTGGGCAAGCCTTTTGGGCCGATGCCTACTCTTATGGCTATGGCAGAAGATGTAATCAAAGTGCATGCCATTTGCGTGAATTGTGGTGGCCTCGCCCAGTATTCACATCGCATTGTCGAGGGTGACAAATTGGTAGTCCTTGGCGAAACCGGAAGTTATGAACCTTTGTGCCGCGCCTGTTTCCTTAAAGCAACAGGTGAAAGAAAATGCTGATTCATATACGACTTGTATTAGTAATGTTCAATCCAGATGAACAGATTAACAAGGCGCCAATCTGTTAATTCTTTGACAATCAACTCCAATTCGATAATTCGACTAAAATATTGCTGTTGTTTTCCGATGCTTTAAAAAACAAAAGCATATATCTTGTTTTGTGTCAAAAAAAAACTTACCTTTGCAGCAAAATTAAAAATAAGTATTTATTTGAAAATAATTTAAAGAAATGCAACCTACTCACATCGAACACATCGGAATAGCTGTTACAAGCTTGGAAGAGTCAATTCCGTTTTTTGAAACTTTACTTGGAACAAAATGCTATGCCATTGAGGAAGTGGCTGACCAGAAAGTGAAAACCGCTTTTTTGCGTTGCGGCCAGACCAAGATAGAGCTTCTTGAGCCAACAAGCCCAGAAAGCACCATTGCCAAGTTCATCGAGAATAACAATGGCCGTGGCGGAATGCATCATATAGCATTTGCCGTTGAGGGTATTGAGAATCATCTGGAAGAAGCAAAAAATGCCGGGATACGTCTTATTGACCAGGCTCCCCGTGGTGGCGCCGAAGGCCTTAGCATCGCTTTCTTGCATCCAAAATCAACGTTCGGAGTGCTGACAGAACTTTGCGAAAATAAAAACAAGAAATAAGTAATTAATAGGCCCGTTGTGCCGGCAGTGAGTCAAGCGATGCCATCGTGTCGCTTCTTCACGCGTTGTTGTAATGCCGGCGTTTAATGCAACGGAATAATAAAAAACTCTAATTATGTTAATCGAACAAAAGATTCAAGAATTGTTGAACAAGCGTAGCGAAGCCCGTTTGGGTGGAGGTCAGAAACGCATTGATTCACAACACTCAAAGGGCAAAATGACAGCCCGCGAACGCATTGCACTTCTGCTCGACGAAGGCAGCTTTGAAGAAACTGACATGTTTGTCACACACCGTACTACAGATTTCGGCCTTGACAAACAGCAATACCTCGGTGATGGTGTTGTCACAGGACATGGCACTATCGATGGTCGCGTTGTTTATGTTTATGCACAAGATTTCACCGTGTTTGGTGGAGCATTGAGCGAGACGATGTCGCTTAAGATTTGCAAAGTGATGGATCAAGCCATGAAAGTAGGTGCCCCAGTTATTGGCATTTGCGACTCGGGTGGAGCCCGTATCCAGGAAGGTTCACGCAGCTTGGCCGGGTATGCCGAGATTTTCCAACGTAACATTAATGCTTCAGGTGTCATACCCCAAATTTCAGCAATATTCGGTCCTTGTGCCGGTGGCGCCGTCTATTCACCCGCACTCACTGATTTCATCCTCATGACAGAGACCAATAGCTACATGTTCCTTACCGGACCTAAAGTTGTAAAGACCGTTATAGGTGAGGACGTCAGCACCGACGATCTTGGTGGTGCCCGCATTCATGCCCAGAAGTCGGGTGTGGCTCATTTCTCGGTAGAGAACGAAGAAGAAGGCTTGGCTCTCATACGCCGGCTTATGTCGTTCTTGCCTCAAAACAATATGGAAGACGCTCCGTCCATCGAATGCAACGACCCTATTGACCGTATGGAAGACGCTCTTAACCAAATCATACCCGACAATCCTAACAAACCATACAATGTTGGTGATATCATCACTGCTATCGTTGATAATGGTGATTTCCTTGAGATACACAAGAATTATGCAAAGAACATCATAGTTGGTTTTGCCCGCTTTGATGGAATGCCTGTTGGTATTGTTGCCAACAATCCAGCATTCTTTGCAGGTGTTCTTGACTGTGATGCTTCGCGCAAGGGAGCTCGTTTCGTACGCTTCTGCGACGCTTTCAATATCCCGATCGTTACTTTGGTTGATGTGCCAGGCTTCCTGCCAGGAACAGGCCAAGAGTATAACGGTATTATTGTTCACGGAGCCAAGTTGCTTTATGCTTATGGCGAGTCAACCGTGCCTAAAGTTACCGTCACCTTGCGCAAATCATATGGTGGCTCTCACCTCGTGATGGGTTGCAAGCAACTTCGCAACGATATGAACTATGCATGGCCTTCAGCCGAGATAGCCGTTATGGGTGCATCGGGTGCTGTCGAGGTTCTTGATGGCAAAAAAATTGCCGAGATAGCTGACCCGGCCGAGCGTGCTGAGTTCGTTGCCAAGAAGGAAGAAGAATATCGCAACAAGTTTGCCAATCCATACGAAGCTGCCAAGTTCGGTTATATCGATGACGTTATCGAGCCTCGCAACACTCGTTTCCGCGTGATACGTGCTTTGCGCACTCTTGAGACCAAACGTTTAGCCAATCCAGAGAAAAAACACTCTAATATACCGCTATAATAATGAATACATTGAATATTTTATTGGCAATAGCACAGGTCCAGGCTGGAGTTAACTTCACCAAGGCATGGATAGTTACTGTAGTGGGATTCTTAATCGTTATCATTGCACTATTCATTCTTTCATCAATATTCCGTGGCGTAGCTGCCTACTTCAAAAAGAAGGACGCCAAGGTTGATGTTAATGACGGTCCTGTAATAGAAGACAAGAAAAAGCCGGCTCTGACTGATGGAGAGATGTCGCTTGAAGTACTCACTGCTATAGGCATGGCTCTTTATCTCGCCACCAACCTACACGATGAGGAAAGCAACGTCCTGACCATCGAAAAGCGCAATACAGCGTGGAATGCAAAATCATACGGAGTAAGACATTGGAATCATTAATTTATTAAACGACATGAAAAAGTTCAAATTCAACATAAGTGGGAAACCATACGAGGTAGAAGTACAGAACATTGAGGGAAACATAGCCACCGTCAATGTCAATGGCAACGAATATAAGGTTGAGATGGAAGAGCAGGCTGCTCCTGTAGTGACACCTGTTGCCCGTCCAGTAGCAAGCAGGACACAAACTGCTCCCAAAACCGAGACTGCAGCCAGACCTGCAGCAGCTACAGGTGGTGCAGGCCACAAGATGCAGGCTCCATTGCCAGGCACTATAATGCAGATTTTCGTAAAACAAGGTGATGCCGTCAAGAAAGGCGACAAACTCCTTATGTACGAAGCAATGAAAATGGAAAATAACCTCCTTGCCGAATCCGATGGTACGGTAACAGCTATAAACTGCCGTCAAGGTGACAATGTTCTGCAGGGCGATGTCTTACTAGTAATAGGTTGATGCCATGCTGAAAAAGAAAAGTGTTTACAGAAGGCCTCTCACCATACTGATGGCCGTGGCGATGTTACTACTGCTTAACATTGCAGTGGTAAACAACCCCTTGTTCGCCACCAAGATTGACACGCTGGTAAACAGCACCGAAGTCACCGAAATGAGCACTGAGCAGAGCAACCAGCAGACTGCCGCTATGGTTGATGCACAGGTTGCCGACATGCAACAGCAAATGGATAACCTCGACAAACGCATCACTGCACTCGAGGGTAATAAAAATGCTTCAAAACATACTGTGGCAAAGGAAGAGGAAAACATGTCCGTCAATGCTCAACTAAAGGACGGTCTTCACAAATTTTGGCTACTAACCGGTTTCCGTAACTGCAAGATAGGCAATATTATAATGATCCTCATTGGTATATTGTTCATATTCCTTGCCATACGTTTCGAATTCGAGCCAATGTTGCTTGTCCCTATCGGAACGGGTATCATTTGTGGCAATATACCTTTTTATCAAGGAACTGGTATCAATATGGCTGAAGCCATAGCGTCGGCACAGGCTGCTATTGGTGCAGGACTGACATCATTCGACATTGACACGGCCAAAGCCTTGATAAATGGCATATTTAATGGCAATGACGGCAATATGGTGCTTAGCGAAGCCATTAAGTCGATGGAGCATCTTAATCTGTCAGACTATGGTATAGCCGCTGGTAATACCGAGGAAGTCCGTCAGTTCCTTGACGAAGTGTTTAAAGGTGGCGAATTGAATCTCCAGACTGGTCTTTACCAAAAGGGTAGTGTGTTGAACTATCTTTACTTTGGCGTGACCTCGGGTGTTTATCCTCCACTTATCTTCTTGGGTATCGGAGCCATGACCGACTTCTCGTCGCTTATAGCCAATCCCAAGCTGATGCTTCTTGGAGCTGCTGCACAACTTGGTGTGTTCCTCACTTTCATTGGAGCCATATATTTGGGCTTCAACCTGCGTGAGGCTGGTGCCATTGGCATCATCGGTGGTGCCGACGGCCCTACCGCCATCTTCCTCAGTTCACGTTTGGCAAACGGTACAAATGGCACACGTAACCTTATTGGTCCTATAGCTATCGCGGCCTATTCCTATATGGCTCTTGTGCCAGTTATCCAACCTCCTATCATTCGTTTGCTCACTACCAAGAAAGAACGCGTCATAAAGATGGGTACCCCACGTAAGGTTGACAAGACTGAGAAAATTATGTTCCCTGTGATTGGCCTTATCCTTACTACATTTATCAGTCCCACCGCATTGCCGCTGTTGGGTATGCTGTTCTTCGGTAACATAATCAAGGAGAGTGGTGTTGTGAAGCGTTTGCAGAATACCGCTTCTAACCCATTGATAGATATTGTAACCATGCTTTTGGGACTCACCGTCGGTGCTTCAACACAGGCATCGGTGTTCCTTACCCCAAGCTCTATAAAGATATTCGTTCTTGGTGCCTGCTCTTTTGCCGTGGCAACGGTTGGCGGAATCCTCGGTGCCAAGTTTATGAACCTCTTCCTTAAGGAGAAAATCAATCCTATGATAGGTGCGGCAGGCGTGTCGGCAGTGCCCGACAGTGCACGTGTCGTTCAAATCGAAGGCCAGAAATACGATCCGTCCAATTACCTCCTCATGCACGCCATGGCACCCAACGTCGCAGGTGTTATCGGCTCGGCTGTGGCAGCTGGTGTTATGATGAGTTTCCTCATGCTCTAATGAAAAGGGTTGAGCTACTAATTGAAAATGTCGGGACATGCGTCCCGACATTTTTTTGCAGTTGTAATTTCGCTTTTCTACAAAAGACTATTTCATTATAGGATGTCTCTTATTTCAAATAGTTTGTTGACCTCAAATGTCCTTTGTCCTTCACTCTTTTCTCCATTAGGGTTGAAGAATATCTGGTCGATGCCGGCGGCTCTCGCTCCATCAATGTCAACAGCCATCTCGTCGCCTATTACAATGCTTTCGTTGTTTAAGGCATTAGCTTTTTTTAAGGCGTAGCAGAATATATCGGGGTTGGATTTCTTCGCTCCAGCCTCTTCCGATACTGTTATTGTGTCGAAATAATCACGAATGCCGGCTCCTGTCAGTTTTATGTTTTGCACCTCGCTAAATCCGTTCGTTATGATGTGGAGTTTGTATTTGGGTTTTAGATAATCAAGCAGTTCGCGAGTCCCTTCCACAAGTCTGACCATACGTGGCGATATCCTGACATAGTCGTTGCTGAGCCTTTTTGCGAGGTCTTTGTCGTTGATGCCGTAATGTTCAAGAGGCCTTACAAATCGTTCAATGCTCAATTCTTCCTTGCTGATTTTGTCAGCGTGGTAAAGTGCCCAGAGATTTTCGTTGACGGGGTGGTAAACGGAATAGAACTCTTTAGCGGAAGGTATGCCCAAGTTGCGCAGATGGTGTATTTCCATGAGTTGTTCGAAAGCGGCACTTGCGGCAGCGTCGAAATCCCATAATGTGCGGTCGAAATCGAAAAACACATGCTTGTATTTTTTTGGTTTTTGAGTTTCTTCTAAATCCCTCATTTGCCTCAGCCATTCAAACATGGCCACTGATGCGGCATGGCTAACATTGAGCGAGCAGTTTTGTCCTGGCACGGGTATGTAAACAGCCATATCGCACTGGTCGAGTATTTCGGGCCGCATGCCTTTGCTTTCGCTGCCCAACACAAACACGATGTTTTTTGGCAATCTCACGTCATATATGTTTTTCGCCTCTTTTGCTGTTTCAATTGCGACAATGGTTTTGTCGTTGCCTACAATTTCATGAAGGTCTGTTCCTGTCGTGAAAGTGTATTTCATGCTGTCGCGGCTGCTTGCTGCTGCTCGTCTGACCCTTTTCATGTCGATGTTTTCTGTCTTATTGAGGAAAACAATCTTCTCGGCACCTATATTGTCTGAAAGACGTATCAATGCGCCCATGTTGTCGGGCGTAAGCAGGTTGTCGGCTATAACTATTGGGTGGCCGATGTGATTGTATATGTTCACGTCGTGTAACATAGCAAAAAGGTCATTGGATTTGATATATTCCATTATGTTTTGAAATTTCGTACTGTTACGATAGTGTTTTTAACCTGCAAAGTTAGTCCTTTTGTTTGATTTGATGTTTGCGGTCTTTGAATTAGTTGTGCCGGTATTTTAAGGCACAAAAAAAGGCACCAATCGGTGCCTTTTTTTTGTTCTTAGCTGTTAGGGCTTATTTTTTAACGCTGAATTGGCGTGTAGTAACATTGCTGTCGTTTGCTATTCGGATTGTATAGATACCGTTAGCAAGTGAAGAAACGTTGATTTCTTGGTCAGCGCTTGCATTGTTGATGTTAGCAATGACTTGACCTATGTTGTTGATTATGCTGATGTTAGCACCTTCTGCATTGGCAACTTTAACAAAGTTTGTTGCAGGGTTAGGATAAACAGCTACGCTTTCGGCGTCGATGTTGTTGATGCCATCGGTGGTAACTGATATGCAAGCCTCTTCAGCATTGCCTTCGTTGTATTTTGCTATCACGCAGTATTCGTGTTCGCCATCGGCAACATTGCTGTCGGTGTATGTTGTTTGTGCAGCAGGTTTCAGACCTATTTGTTCGCCGTCACGATAGATGAGGTATCCTTGAAGAGCACGTGAAGGAGCATCCCATGTCAATGTTACGTTTGCACCATCAACATTGGCTTCAAGATTCTGAACAGGGGTGAGGTGGATTATGGTAACCAAAATAGAGACGGTATTGTTGGTGACATCAGGGTCAAGGCCATCTGCTGTCTCAACTGTCATGGTGACAATGAAATCTGTTGCATCACCAATTATCTCTAAAATTTCACTGTTTTCAATTATAATAGCATATCCATCTTCTGCTGCACCAAAAATGCAGATGTTTTCTGTAGTAAGGTCGAATGGAATATCACCATAGTCTTCCATTATTGGGGTTGAAACGCCATTGACATCAATAGTAATTGATACATTTAAAAGCGAACCTTCTTTAAAAACATCAGGACCATTGTTTGCTACAACTGGGTAAAGTACGAGATCGTCAGATTCGCCAATTGAAAGTGTTGTAACAAGAGCTGTTGGATTATTTATGCTGTTGTAGAAATAAGGTTGAAGGTCGCTTTGGTTTACGTAAACACTTCCGTCATCAACAAATGCTGATAATGTAAGAGAACTGTAACTCCCATCTGTGTTGCTGTTGTCCGCAAAGAGATAACCATATCCATATTCAGTAGCATCTAAAACACCATACCACTCGTTTGCCACTCCGCCATCTGCAGTATAAAGGAGGCAAATGTTTTCTTTTGCTGTAATAACAATCCAGAAGTCTTCTTGAGGAATGTTAAAAGGAGTTCCCAAAGTAACTTCACCTACGTTTCCATAGCCTACGCTTGCAGGAACGATGCTTGTTAGGTCTATGTCTTCTCCATAAAGTTCAGCTCCTAAAGTTGGTATTTCGTATATACTACTGGTGAAGCCTGCTGCAGGGGTCAGACTGGGAACAGGGTAGAAACCTATTCTCATTTTTCCGCCAGCAAAATTTTCCCAGTTGCAAACACCGATTTTTAATTTGGTGATAGCGCCTGTAATTGCTGGGTCTATAGCTTTTGGTACAAAAGCTGCAAACTGGTTTGCGAGAAGAGGAAGAACATATTGTGAATTGGTTGTTCCAATCCAACCGCTACGTTCATTTTCTTGAGAATTAACCATGCCGGCAACTCTTGTGTTAGAGCGTTGAGCGGTAAAGTTTTGTGCAAATGACATTCCGCAAATGAGCAGAGCTGCCATCATTGTGAATAGAACTTTTTTCATGTCTTTTGTTTTTAGTTAGTATTTGATTTTTTTTCTTTACTTATCTGTTGCAAATATATGTTTTTTTTAGACAGCAATTGAAAAAAAACTTTTTTTTTGAGTTTTTATAAGAATCATGCCATTCTCATCGAAGTTCACTGATCATTTTGGCAGAGTGCTATCTGGTGCTTGAATATGTATTATGTTCTTTTACATTTTTTTTCATATTAAAATAAGTGTCAAGTAGTTGTTGAGCGCCGACGTATGCACTTAGGTGTCGTTGTTGCACCTTGTCTTGTGCTGTAACAAGCATTTCGGCTATGGTTCTGTTGAGGTAAAAGTCGTTTTTTAGAGCTGTGTCTATTGTGTCAATCATCATTTGTACATCTTGGCTTGCACGTTTTTTGTTAAGGTAGCCGTTTTTGCGTATGGCACATATATAATTTGTCACCATTTGCCACACTTCGGGTATGTTATATCCTGTTTGTGCTGAGCATGTCATTACTTTTGTGGTTTGGTTTGATTCGGGTGTGGGGAAGAGGTGCAGTGCGTTGCGGCACTCTGCGGCAGCGCGTTCGGCACGCAGCACGTTGTCGCCGTCGGCTTTGTTGACGGCGATGCCGTCAGCCATTTCCATAATGCCTCTTTTGATGCCTTGTAGCTCGTCGCCGGCACCGCTAATCAGCACAAGAAGGAAGAAGTCGACCATTGAGTGCACTGCTGTCTCCGACTGTCCTACGCCTACGGTCTCAACAAAGATGTTGTCGTATCCGGCTGCTTCGCAGAGTATTATCGTCTCTCTTGTCTTTCGTGCAACACCGCCTAACGTCCCGGCCGAGGCTGAAGGTCGTATGTAGGCATTTGGGTGTGTGGAGAGTTGCTCCATGCGGGTCTTATCGCCTAGTATGCTGCCTTTCGAGCGTTGACTGCTGGGGTCGATGGCTAGAACGGCAATCTTCTTGCCTTGCTTGCAGAGGTGCATACCCAAGGCCTCGATGAAAGTGCTCTTTCCGGCACCCGGAACACCTGTGATGCCAAGACGCAGGGCATTGCCCGACTTGGGAAGGCAGGCAGCTATAACTTGTTGGGCCATCTGTTGGTGCTTGGGAAGGGCACTCTCGACCAATGTTATAGCCTGGCTTAAAATTACCCGGTCGCCGCGGTCTATGCCCTCGATATAGTATTCCAACGGCATCAGTTTGGTTTGTCTTGCCCGAAGACGCTCAAGTGCCATGGGGTTTATTTGGACTGGCTGCTCGTCTGCACCCGTAACCTTAAGGTTCGATTCCCATTCGTGCTGCTGGTTCTCAAAATGTTCTTGTTCCATAGTGATTAGGACCTTGTTATTTTGCTGCAAATATAATAAAAATGTTGTGATAACGCTTGTCGCATTAAAATAGGAATGGTGGTATATATTCCCTTTTTTTGTGTTGGCATCAAAAGTTTTTTATTTGCTTTATCATGAAAAATCAGTCTAACACCTCGAATATATGGGTCTCTTAAATGTAACCAAACAAGTTGCAAGACTTTTTGCGGCAATGATGTCTTGTGTAGGGTGTCCGCAGTCGTTGCAAAATGTACAATCTGAGTCATAACTTGCGTTATGATGATATGAAACGAATGAGATGCAGAAGGCTATCTGTTTAAATAATCGTGAAATTTGATGAATGGCCAAATAATCTCAAAAAGAATTGTTATAGCCTAAAAATTGATTGAAAAGATTTATTTTTTACCTTTGCTCCCCGAAAATAAAAAAAATTCTATTTAAATTATTGAATATAAAATAGTTATATAATGAGCAGGAATATTTCTAAACTTCGTAACATTGGTATAGCCGCCCATATTGATGCAGGTAAGACAACAGTGTCGGAGCGCATTTTGTTTTTTACAGGAGTGAACCGTAAGATTGGTGAAACCCATGATGGTCAAGCCACGATGGATTTTATGAGGCAGGAGCAGGAGAGGGGCATCACTATCGCCTCAGCTGCCATCACTGCCCATTGGAAGGACTGCCAGATAAATCTGATTGATACTCCTGGCCATGTTGACTTCACTGTTGAAGTGGAACGCTCGTTGCGAGTCATCGATGGCATGGTGGCTGTTTTCTGTGCCGTGGGAGGTGTTGAACCTCAAAGCGAGACCGTGTGGAATCAGGCTGACAAATACCGTGTGCCACGTATTGCGTTCGTGAACAAGATGGATCGTACAGGAGCCGATTTCAACGAGGTGGTGAACCAGATGCAGAAATACCTTGGCGCCAATGCAGTGCCAATACAATTGCCCATAGGTGTTGAATCGAGTTTTGAAGGCATGGTTGACCTTGTCAAAATGCAGGCTATTACATTTGTCGACAAGGAACGCATTGTTGGCGATATACCCGAAAACATGCGTCAGCAGGCAGAAGACGCACGACGTAACCTCATTGAGAAAATGGCTGACTTAGATGATGAGGTCGCCGATCTTTATCTTGAAGATGCTGAAATACCAACAGAAATATTGATGCGTGCCATACGCGAGGCTACCATAAAGCTGATGGTTATTCCTGTTTTGTGTGGAGCCGCATATAAAAACAAGGGAATACAACTCTTGCTTGACGCAGTTCTTGACTACTTGCCTTCGCCCAAAGACCTTGGTGCCGTGATAACACACGACCCCTACGACGAGGAAAAAACCATACAACGTAACCCTGTAGAAAGCGAGCCATTCTCTGCTTTGGCTTTCAAGCTCATAAACGACCCTTATGTTGGCCAACAGACTTTCATTCGCATCTTTAGCGGCAAACTGACCAATGGAATGTCAGTTTACAACACCAACAAGGGCAAGGACGAGCGTGTAGGACGCATCTTCCGCATCAAGGCAAAGGAACGTGAGGAGATTACTGAAGCCGGACCTGGCGAGATTGTTGCACTTGTCGGTATGAAATATACTCGAACTGGCGACACCTTGTGTGACGAAAAGAACCCTGTCATGCTTGAGTCGATACACATACCTCCTGCGGTGATAGAGATGAAGGTTAACCTCGACGACAAGAAAAACCGAAACAAACTGGGTGAGGCTTTGGCCAAGCTGTGCAACGAAGACCCCTCTTTCCGTGCCCATTTCGATGAGGAGACCGAAGAGACCATCATCGCTGGCATGGGTGAGCTGCATCTTGAAATCATCGTTGACCGACTGAAAGACGAGTTCAAGGTTCCCGTAACAGTGGGTGCTCCTTCAGTGTCGTTCCGTGAAACAATCACTGCACCTTTCGAGTGCAACTACAAATATGCAAAACAGACAGGTGGCAAGGGACAGTTTGCCCATACTGTCATACGTTTCGAGCCTAATCCAGGTAAGGGTTTTGAGTTCGAGGACATCACAAAGGGTGGTGTCATACCCAAAGAATATATCCCATCGGTGCAGAAAGGTCTGGCAGCCGCGATGAACAAAGGCCCGTTTGCTGGCTATCCCGTCGTAGATGTGCGCTGTGTCCTCGTCGATGGTAGCTCACACCCCGTCGATTCAAGCGACATGGCCTTCCAGGTCTGCGCACAGATGTGCTTTAAGCAGGCATTTATGAAAGCTAGCCCTGTGTTGCTCGAACCTATGATGAAGGTGGAGATAAACACCCCTGACGACTATATCGGCAATGTTTCGGGCGACGTGAACAAACGTCGTGGACGCATTGAGGCCATGCGCCGTTTCCGAAAAGGCTCGCAAAAACTCGATGCCTTCATCCCGCTGATGGAGATGTTCGGCTATGCCACAGCCTTGCGCAACCTCACCTCGGGCCGAGCCAACTACTCGATGGAATTCTTCCAATACACCCCAACCCCGAAAGACAAGCAGGAGGAAATAGTGAAGGAGAGGAACACAAAGGACTAAAATTATGCAATAGATTTTTTCCAGAAATATAATACCTTTGCATTTATAAACCATAACATAACAAACTGACAAAAATAGAATAGAAATATCAGATATTATTATTTAGAATAGCATTTCAAAACGAATTCTTGGTCATCAAATTTCCACAACGTCTCTTCGGGGACACCTTATCAAGAAGCAGTTATGAAACGCCAATGTATTTTGGCGTGGAATAATTTGTTGATAAGGTGGGCGTGGAAACCCGATGGCCAGCAAGTTGATTAAATTCCACGCTTTTTTCATGCACATCGGGCAACATATAAAAGAAGTAATGAGGCAACAAGGAGTCACGGCTACACAATTGGCCAATGACATTTGCTGTGCCCGTACGCATGTGCATAGGATTTTCCTAAAGGATAATATTGACATCATCCTGCTTGAACGCATTTCCACCGCGTTGAATTATGATTTCTTTCACGACCTCTCCGAGGATTTTAACAAAAAAGTGTGACCAATATGGTAACTGTTGCCTAATGTGTCACTTGTTGGCAATAAAGTTGGTTTTTAGAATGAGGTATCTTTGCGCAAAATTATTAATAAACCTTAAAGCCGAGGACCGAATGTGACAACGCGGATTTAAAGAAATGAAAAAAGAATTACGTTTAACTCTATTGCTTGCTTTGGCAATCATGATGGTCATGCCTTCGTGCAAAAAGGCTGATAAACAAATCGTGGGCAAGTGGAAGATTACCTACGCCAAAGAAGACGGCTACAGCGACAAGAAAGCTGTAGGCGAGAATTGGACTTTCAAAGAAAACGGAACTTTTAACGGCTATCTTGTTGATTGGGGTGACGTAACAGCCAAATGGTCAATCGACGGTGACGAACTCATTATTAAAGGCGGTGACCTTGAGGAAAGTACAGAGGAACAAATCTACACATTAGATATTGACCAATTGGACAAGTCGAATCTCGTTGTTTCAGGTAAGGTGAAGTATATTGATACATGGTATGATGAAACCGAAACATGGAGTGCCAGCTATGAGCTTGAAGCAAAATAAGCCCACATTTCAAAAATTAGACCTGCCAAACTGTTTTCTGAGGTAGGTCTTTTTTTTTGTAGTTGATTATTATGAAACAAAAAAAACATCATAATAAGAAGAAAACAATGATAGTTTTGGCGGCTGTCGCCATTGAAGTGGTCGCAGGCTGCAAGAAGAAGGAGACGGTGAAACTCTACACCGATGAGGCCATTCAGATAACAAGCAATTTAAGAACAAATTGCTAAAAAAAAGCCAGAACTAAGAGTTCTGGCTTTTTCATTCCTCCAACTTCCTCTTCACCCATTCAACTCTAAGATAGTCCAACACATAAATGGGGAATGCGCTTAGAACGGCGACTTTTGGATAATAAGAAAAAACGGATGTTTTTTACGTCCTAATTGTTCTTTGAAGAGTCCGGAACTGTTTTTGCTTTGGCAACAGTCCTTTTTTTTGTTAGTAGTATATTATATTCAAGTCAAATCTTTTTTTCTGAAGTTCTTCGACCGACCTTTTGGTAATCTTGGTGTTGTAGATTTTTATCGTTTTTAGCGAACTCATCTTGTCAACTGGCGTAAGTGACTTCAGAGGTGTGTTGTTTACCACAAGTTCCTCAATCAAAGTTAGTGCTGCCAGTGGTTTGAGCGATTTTATGGATGTCCCGCCTGCATTGAGTATGCGTAGGTTGCGCAGGCCTCCCACAACTTCCAGGTTGCTTATGCCGGTGTTGCTTATGTTGAGAACCTCAAGGTTGTATAGTGTTTGAAGCGGCGTGAAGTCAGTAATGGGATTGTCTTGTATGTATAGTTCCTTAAGGTGTTTCATGTTTGAAATGGGTTTCAGGTCAACTATGCCTTGGTTTGCCACATTGAGGCTTTCAATCCATTCAAAGTTGGCTATTGGTTCAAGGTTTGATATGGGTTGGCTGGACTTTATCTCCATTTTCCTGATGTCAACCATTTTCTGCAATTCAAAACCAGACGGGTTTACGTTTCTTATCGGAACATGCTCTTTCATTATTTTTTTCCATGTTGAATCAAGATTAGCCCACCATGTCTCGAGTTTTTGAGTTTGGTAAATGACTGTTACATTTGGGTTTTTCTCTTTGATTCTAATGACATCGTCGGTGGAGATTGGAGCATTGTTGGCAATTATCATCTCAAGTGTGTTGATGTTTTCCAATGGGGCAAGGTCTTCAACTTGCGAGTTGCTAATGTTAAGTACCCTTAAACTGTTCGACACTTCAAGGGGTTTGAGACTGCTGACGAATGTGTTTTCTATATTGAGTACCTTTAGGCTTGTCATGCCGAATAAAGGGTCTAACCTTATTATTTCTGTGTTGGCTATGTTGAGTGTTTCCAAAGAAGTGAGACGGCTTACTGGCTGGAGGTTCTGAAGATAGGGATTGTCGTGCAAGTCGAGGCTTTTCATGTTTATTATCTCATGAAGTTCTTCGGTGGTCGGGTCGTTGCTGATTGATACTTGTTGTGAGAATACGGATTTCCAATATATTGCCAGTTCTTGCCACCAATGTTTCAAGGCGTCGGTGTCGTAAATGACAAGGGCGCGAGAGTTCTCTTTGGCGAAGTTGGCTGCTTCGTTGGCCGTGATGGCAGTGTTGTCGCAATAGATGCGGCTTAGTTTGCGGAGGCCTGTGAGGTGTTGAATGTTATTGATGGCGGTGTTGCTGCAATAAAGCTCTTTCAGACTTTCCATCTTGCCCAGAACGCTTATGTCAGTCACCTCGGTGCCAGAAATGTTTAGGCTTTGAAGGTGAATGGCGTTTTCCAAAACAGATATGTCGGAAATACGGCTGTTGCTGATGTCAATCGACAGTAACTTGTCAAGTTTCATAAGTGCATTAATGTTGCTGATGTCGCCTGACTTGAATATGAAATGAGTCATGTTGCTGCATGCTTCCACTGGGCTTATGTCAGTCACCTTTGTGTCTGATATGTTGAGTTTTTCTACATCATCGAGCAAATAAAGCACCTCAAGGTTGCTTACATTAGTAGATGTTATGTCTATATCTTTAAGGTTAGTGCAGTAGCGCAATGGCGACAAGTCGTTTATGTTGGTGTTGCTGGCATTGATGTTTTTAAGGTTGCTGGCGTAGCGTAGAGGTGACAAGTCGTTTACAGAGGTCCCCGACATATTGAGGCTTGCAAGTTCGGTGAATTCTAGGAGTGGGTCGAGAGAGTCTATGCCTTTGTTGCCTTGTAGGTTAAGGAATTGGGTTTGGCTGATTATGCGCAAGCGATTGAATATCTCGGTCATGTCTGTCTTGAACAAGCTTTCTCGCCATTCGCTTACTATGGTGTCGTTGCCTTGCACTGCCTTTATGGGATAGTTGGCATTGAAAGACTTCTTTGTCATGTTGGTAATGGACGCGAGCGGTATGCTGTCGTTGACGATGATGTCACGTGCAAGCACCTTGCGCCATATAGGACTGAGGTTGTTCCACCAGACGCACATCTCTTCTTCCTCGTCTAAGCGCGAAGTGTAGATGCTCGCAATCTTAAGTCCATTGTTTTTGGGGTCAAGGTTGATTTCTACAAAACGTTGCTTCAGGTTGTCAACAGTGTCGTTGTTTATGGTGATGCCTTTCAGGTGGCGTGTCAGCTCGACCTTGAAAATGGTGCCGTTGTTAGCCCCGTTTATGTTTTGTATGCGGACTATGTCGAAATTGAAATGTGCGTTTTTGAAGAAGAAGTCAATGTCTTTGAGATATGCTTGAACGTCTTTGCTTACAGCTACACCGCGATTTTCGTCAAGGTCATCCTCAATTTGCACGTCATCATCCTTGAAAATCTTTATGTATGACTCGTTGAATATTATCTCCTTCTCATCGGGAAGGGAAGTGGTGTCGCCAATGAAGTTGAAAGTCGATTCCAGGTACTTCATCATCTGCCTAATCTCTACATCGTAGGCAGCGATGTCCTCCTTGCTTAGTTTCTGCTGCGCAAAAGTGCTGGTGTTTATGGCAATCACCGCTAATATGACGGCTAATATCTTTTTCATGGTTGATAGTATTTTATTATCCAATTTTTCTCTTCTTCCGACACTCTCATGAGGTTGGTTATGAGCCATCCCGAGTTGTTGCCCTTGCGGTCTATCCATGACACCTCAAAATACCATTCTCTTATTTGGAACACATGGAACTTAAGGCTGTTTACATTCTTGAATTTAAGTCTTCCTTTTTTTACCTCGTAAAAGAAAAGTGTGAGGAAATCGGGGTGGTAGTTGTTTGTCGCATAGCATTCAATTGATTCAGGATCGTCAAAAATCTTGTATATGTTCATAAAGTCAATCTCATGACTCATGGGGTGTAGGAAGTTGGTGTTGCGTATTGTGTCGGGGCATTCAAAGAATTGGTCGGTGAATACGTCGGTCAGGACATTGGTCAGGACCCATTCCGAGCCTTTGCCTGCTTTCTCGAGAGTGAGTATCAGTATCATCTCAACATCTGTTTTGTTGTAGGTGAATGTGGCTGACACTTCCGAATACCAATGCCCTCCCAAGAATTCCATATATGCTGCCGAGTCGGGACTGGTGATGTCCTTTATGAAGTTCTGAGCCAATTTGTTCTTGTTATACAAGTTCTTGTCGAAGAGCGTTGCCATAGAATTTTGCCGCAAGTTGTTGTTGCGGTATGCCTTGTTGTTGGGGTTTATCTTGTTGCCGAACTGGTCTTCCTCGTGGTTGAACCTGCTGATAAATTGTCCCATCTGTTTTGTCATGGCATATAGCGACCTCTCGTCCATTTGCACGTCGCCAATGGTTTGCGATAACAATGGCAGCGATAGGGTCGCCAACAAAAGTGATATTGTCGATTTGACGCTCATTCTTGTGCTTTCAGGATGTTGTACCTTATTGCATTTGGGATTATTTGTTCAAGGTCTCCTTAACTCTCATGTCACCGAGAAGCACGTCCCAAAAGCCTATTATGCGTCCTCCAATCTGGGTCTCCTTGCGTTGTGCATACACAGTGATGTCCTTTTTGGTGGTATCCTTGTAAACGAGTTCCCCTTCGGCATCGTAGCCGCGGAAAGTCTGAAACACAGTGATAACGCCGACGTAGGTGCCGTCGGGTTGTGCTTGCAATTCGCTAACATATTCAATGTTGTACCAATCAATTTCTACGCGATCGTAGTTGAGTTGCATCAGGCGCTCGAAATATTGGCGCACTTTGAAATAACGCACTTGGCTGGTGCGTAGAGACGAGACGCCTATCTCTGCTCCTGTCATGAAGAGTTCTTCAGCCCTGTCGATGACACGGTTGGCTTCGCTCCAAGGTGTGCTTTTTGACCCCACTATCTTGACATATTTGCCCAAGTCGCGGACCTTTTCAAGAGCCAGACTGTCGATGGCTTGCTTGCGTTCAAAACTAATCTCCTCGCCGTTGCTTTGGGCTTTGGCTGCTGATGACGCTATTATTGCGGCGAAAAGCATTAAAACTATCTTTTTCATGACTCTATTTCCTTATTAGTTCAATTTCGCTGATTTTGTTGTCGCCATTGCGAACTATTTTATAAACCTTGTTCCTTGAGACATTTTGGTCTTTCAGATAATTCAGGTATTCTCCTATCGTGGTGGGGCGGTCGTAATCTGTTACTAACTCGTTCTTGCTTATGATGATGAGTACGGGTATATTGTCCGACTCACACATCTCTGAAACCTTGCCTATGTTTTTGCTTATTTCTTCTCCTGACGCTATCTTGTCGAAGAGCTTGTTGAGAAGACTTTCGGTAGTCTCAATCATGGTGACGGTGTTGCGTGGAGTGTTGTCAACGACCTTGACAGCAGGCTCCATGTTGCTCGTGCCAGCAGCGTCACGCTCATTCTTTATCATTTCCTCAACCTTGGTAATGAGTTTGCTTAACTCGGCATCGTGCAAGTCGTCTTGTTTGATGGATTTCAGTTTGGCTTCTTTTTCTTGTGTTGTCATTGCTGTCTCTCCGTCAATAATTGACTTTAATGCCTGCTTGGCGTTATTGACATTGCTGACGTATTGGGCTTCTGCTGCCGCCTTGGCACGTGCTGCCTTTTTGTTGCTCTTGCAACTTGAAGCTCCGGAAATCAGGGCGACCGATATTAATGCTGCTACAAAAAATCTTTTGGGACTTCTTTTCATGGTGGTGATTTTTTTTATTCGCGCAAAATTATTATTTTTTTTACAATTTTAATGCCAAAAATGAAATAAGTTACGATATTTGCCGATATTTATGACTCGTCATTATAACATACCTGTTTTTTTGCCCGAGGCAGCATGCCCGTTCAAATGTGTATATTGTAACCAATATAGCATAGCAAGTGCATCGGAAATCCCATCTCCCGATGAGGTCAGAAGAGAAATTGAGACTCATTTGGACACATTTGCTGCAACAGACCGCTATGTAGAAGTGGCTTTCTTTGGAGGCAATTTCACAGGCTTGCCTGCAGAAATGCAAGACGAATATATGCAGATTGTACAACCGTTTATAGCCAAGGGCTTGGTACAAGGTCTCAGGTGCAGCACCCGCCCCGACTACGTCAATGCCGAGCGGCTTAAAAAACTTAAAGATTACGGCATGCTCAACATCGAGCTGGGTGCACAATCAACCAGCGATGCCGTGTTGCGACGTTGTGGGAGAGGCCATACTTTCGATGACATCAAACACGCTTCGAATCTTATAAAAGAGACAGGCATCTCTTTGGGCTTGCAGATGATGCTTGGTCTCCCAGACTCTTCACCAGAACTTGATATGAAGACTGCACACGACATTGTGGGCCTTGGCGCAAGCGAAACGCGTATATATCCTTGTATCGTAGTTGACAAAACAGGTCTTGCAATTGATTACCGCAAACACCGTTATACACCCCTCACCCTTGACGAGGCTGTCGCCCAAGCAGCAGATGTGTATTTGTATTTTCTTATGAACAATGTCACTGTGCTTCGCGTAGGTTTGCATCCGTCCGATGACCTCGACAACGGCGGTTATTTGGCAGGACCTTATCACCATAACTTTGCCGAAATGGTATGCACCGAGTTGTGGCGCAGGAAACTGGAAAGGGTAGAAGGCTGCGGACGCAGACTGGTGGTCGCGACAAATGCCGAACAGCGTACCAATGCGATTGGATATATGGCAAGCAACAAGAATATGTTGGAACGAAGATTTGACGAAGTCAATTTTGTGGCGGACAACTCCCTGGGTGACTTTGATTGTTCCATTAGCGCGGAACCTTATGCTGACAAACCTGTCATTATCGCCTCATCGCTGATGCCTGAAGATGCAAGATGCAGTCTTTCGGCAATGGGCGAGGTGCTTTGGATCGAGCCACACGAAAACATATATCACAGCATCAGTACACACCCCGACATCTTTTTCTTGCAATACGACAACAACAAAGTCGTTTTTGCCCCTAATGCGAGAAGTGGATACATAGCATGGTTGCATAAGGCCGGAATTAAGATGACAAAGGGTAAGATTGCAGTCGGAAACTCACATCCCGAAACGACACACTATAACGCATGTGCAACACGCAATGTCTTGATACACAGTTTAAAACATACCGATGCCCGCATTCTGGATATTTATAAGGACAAAACCAAAATTGATGTCAAACAAAGTTACACCCGTTGCAATCTGCTGGCACTGAACGATAATGCCTACGTCACGTCTGATGAGGGAATAAAACGCGAATTGGAACAGCGTGGCTTTGATGTCCTCTATGTTGACCCGCATCAGGTGAGGCTTGAAGGCCATGAATATGGCTTTTTCCCAGGTTGTTGCGGAGTGTGGCGTAAACAACTTGTGGTTTGCGGAAGCACTCAATCCATGAAAGAGAAAAAAGAACTTGACAGTTTTGTCAACCGCAACGGATTCGTGCTTAATGAACTTTACTCAGGCGAATTGGTTGATTTGGGGTCTATCCTGTTTTTTGACAGGTGACGCATTGTCCTTTCGCAAAATTTGTTATCTTTGGCCTGCACAAAAATATATGAATATGACTATTAAGGAAGCTCAAACAGCTGTTGACCAATGGATTAAGAAATATGGCGTGCGCTATTTCAGCGAACTCACCAATATGGTGGTGCTTACTGAAGAAGTCGGAGAACTTGCACGTGTCATAGCCCGCACTTATGGTGAACAATCGTTTAAGGAGAGCGACAAAAAACATGACTTGGCTGACGAGATGGCCGATGTCTTGTGGGTTTTGTTGTGCCTTGCCAACCAGACAGGCGTTGACCTTACGGATGCCTTTGTTAAAAACATCGAGAAAAAAACACAGCGTGATGCTTCGCGCCATCGTGAAAATCCCAAGTTGGGAGGCGAGATGATAGCATGATTTTGCGTAAAACAAGATACATACTCACTCTTTTTCTTCTAATGTCGTTTGTTTTTGCTGACGCACAGGTGAACTATAGGCATTTCGTCACAAGGGCTCGCCATGAACTCGCAGAAGGCCGTTTTGCCGATGCAATGACAATGCTCAACAAGGCAATAGGAATGCAGCCAAACAATTTTGAAGGATACTTTTTGCGTGGTCTTGCCAAATACAACCTTCATGACCTAAACGGCGCTTGTGCCGATTTTGACAAGACACTGGCTTTGCACCCTTTGTACATACACGCTTTGCAATATAGGGGTATATGTAACCAAAAACTAAACAATCACGAAGCGGCACTTGCCGATTTCGCCCAAGTGATTGAGGTTGACCCTTTCAATGCCGATGTGTATTCTGCACGTGCAGTCACTTTCTTACAACTTGCTCGCTATCAGGACGCCATTGACGATAATGACATGGCTCTAAGCATAAAGCCTAATCTTGTTATGGCCTATGTGAACCGTGGAATAGCAAAAAGCAACCTTGACCGTTATGAGGAAGCCCTCAATGATATTGACAAAGCCGCACAACTCGATGTCTTCAATCCAGATGTTTATTTCAAACGCGCTATGGTAAATGCTTATGCCGACAGCAGCAAGGCAGCATTGGCTGACCTTGACAAGGCCCTGGACCTTGACGACAAGAACCCACTTTATTACTATAACCGCGCAACTACATATCTGCAACTTGGTGACACTACTGCCGCAATGGACGATTATGAAACCGTGAACAAACTCGACAAACGCAATGCACTCACATATTTCAATCGGGGTGTATTGTATGCCAAGTTAAATGACTATCAAAATGCCTTGCTGATGTTTGACTATGTGACGCAGATAAACCCCAAGAACATTTATGGCTATTTTAACCGCTCAATGGTGTATTGTGAGTTGAAACAATGGAAAAATGCCGAGTCCGACTTGAGTAAAGTAATTCAACTTAAACCTGACTTTGTTGGAGCCTGGATGAACAGAGCTGCAGTGCGCTACGAGAAAGGCGATGAGCAGGCTGCAAATGCCGACCGACGCCATGCAATGTTTCTTGTAAAACAGAAAGAGAGAAATGCCATGACTCCGGCCTGGAATAAATATTCCGATTCAACATATCTTAGAAAACTTATCAGTTTTGAGTCGGATTTTGTCAACAACGACAATATGCTCAACCTGCCGCAATATGCCAATGCCGAAATAAAGCCCTTCCCCGATTTTGTCCTGACTGCAATGCTGAATGAAGAGTACGTGTTCGTTGACGGCAAGAAACGTTTTTATATTGATGTGAAACTTATAAGCCTCAACGAGAAACTGCCATTCAAACTTGTAGTCCAAAACAGTAATAATGGCATTATGCCTAATTCAATAAGCCAGGCCGATTTTCCTAAAGCCGACACTGATGTCGGGCATTTGCTTAAAGCCATGCTTTATCATCGTGACGGCTGGTATGATGGCGCCAAAAAAATGTATGTTTCAGCACTGGCGGGCGATTGTCGTGAATATGGCTTGCTAAACCTGTCTGCCATGATGTATGAGGAAATGGAACAGAACGCGACTCCAGTAATAGGAGAAAGATGTGAAACCGACATGAACCTTGACACCGTAATTGGCTTATTGTCAGCAAATATTGCCAAAAACAGGGATAATCCTTTTGTTTGGTTCAATATGGGCAATATGCACCTTCGCAACAAAGAATATAATCGCGCAATAGACGATTTTAGTGAAGCCATAAGATTAAATGCAGAACTTGCAGAAGCCTACTACAATCGAGCTTTAACCCTTATTTTCATTGAAGAGACTGAACTCGCTGTACCAGACCTTAGTCGTGCCGGTGAACTTGGCATAAGCGAAGCCTATCTGGTTCTGAAAAGATACGCAAACAAATAAATTTACTTTTTTGTTCTGCTGACTTTTGATAGGCTTGTGCCTTTTTTGGTTTGCTGGCGAAAAGAGTTGTGTTTTTCCCCATGAAGCATTGTAATGTCATGGCTGAATTGTCGTCCTTGTCTTTGACAACGAAATGCCATAATCGAACGATGAAATATAGACTGTTGTTAATCAGCTGTTTGTTTGTGCTTGCTGGATGTTGCTTCGCTTTTTTTGTTTGGATTTTTTGCTTTCATATTTTGTTTTTTCTGTTGTGTTTTGTAGCCGTCCGGATTTTTTATTTTGGGTGGAAATGTTGTAAAGTCAAAAAAAATCGTAACTTTGTGGTTTGAAAAGAGAAAGATATGGAAAAAACTAAAGTACTCTTTGTGGATCAGGAAATATTCCCCTATCTGCCAGAAAACCCCCAGAGCGTAATGTGCCGTAACTTGCCCGAAGGAATACAGTTGGCTGGAAAAGAAATCAGGATTTTCATGCCGCGTTTTGGCTGCATCAATGAGCGCCGCAACCAGCTTCACGAAGTGATAAGGCTTTCGGGCATGAACATCGTTATCAGTAATGCCGACCATCCTCTCATCATCAAAGTGGCTTCGATACAAAAAGCCCGTATGCAGATTTATTTTATTGACAATGACGACTATTTTTCGCGCAAGAAATATACCGTGAGAACTGATAACGGCGACTTTTGCGAGGAAAACGACGACCGTATCCATTTCTTTACCCGTGGCGTTATTGAGACAGTCAAAAAACTCAACTGGTCGCCTGACATTATTCATTGTATTGGTTGGATGTCGGCTCTAATGCCAGTTTACATCAAACGAGCCACAGGCGTAAAAGACTTCCCGCTGTTCAACGAGTCAAAAGTGATTTTTTCACTTTGGGATGACGGTTTCAGCGAGAGCTTCCGTGACGGTTTTGACAAGAAAGTGAAAATGCCAGGAATGACCCCTAAAGACCTCAAATGGTATAAGGAACCAAACTATGTAAACCTCATCAAGGCGGCCATCGACTATAGCGACGGCCTTATAATGGGAAGCGAAAAAATAAATCCAGAGATAGAAGAATATGCACGTAATTCTGGCAAGCCAATACTCGAATACCAATCGCCCGAAAACTATGTCAGTGCATATAACTCCTTCTATGACCTCGTGCTCGGAAAAAAATAAAGCATGATAAACATCAAGATGCTGTGTTAGTGGTAAAATCAATTACAAGAATAATGAAACGGAACGTATTGCAATTCTTGACCTTATCGTTTTGCGCAATAGCAATGCTGGCTTCGTGCAGCAAGTCACCTGAAAACATAGGTGTCGATTTCCAAGATGAAGACGATTATGTTGATCTCCGGTTTTCCGACACTGTTGAGGTCCTGTGCTACTCGGCACTGACCGATTCTATTAGGACTTCGGGCGTTCAACCTTTGTTGGGTGGCGTCGCTGACCCTGTTTTTGGTCTTGCCACAGCAGGATTCTATACACAATTGCACATCTCCTCAAACACTCCCGCACTCGACAGTGCCGCTGTTGACTCGGTGGTGTTGCAGCTGTCGCTTGATAGTTACTATGGAGACACAACAACAATACAGACATTTAATGTTTACGAATTGGCTGATTCACTATCGTCCTCGGACGGCCAATCGTACTATTCGAATTCGTTTGTGCCAAACAAGGGCATTGATTTGGCACAGTCGTTCCAAATGTCTATGCGCCCAAAGACAAAAGACACTACGGGTAAGGCTGTCTTGCGCATACCGCTTTCGCAAGATGCACACGAAATGGTTAAGAGATTGTCGGCAAACTCCTCAAACGACAATTTGCGAAAAAAGATTTATGGACTCTATGTCACTGCTGCCCAAGTTACATCTGGCGGTTGCATTGCAGGTGTGGACATAGACGACAATTCAGGCACCTTCCTGAGAGTCTATTATCGCGACAAGGAAGACGGGGCAAAACAATTGACTTACGACTTCTATGTGACCAGTAAAGACACTTATTTCAACACCTTCAGCCATGACTACAATATGGGCTCTGATGGTTTTGTGCAGCAGGTGATTGGCGGTGACACAGCCCTTGGAAAACAAGAGATTTTCGTGCAACCCATGGCTGGCGTGCGGACATTTGTAAAAATGCCCAACATCGACGTATGGAAAACTGATGACAATGAGCATATACTAATAAACGAAGCAAGGCTCATTATGACAGGAACGGCTTCTGATACCGCTCTCTTTAGGTCCCCAGCTTCATTGGCTTTGGTGATGATTGATGACAACGGCTCGCTGATAACCTTGCCTGATGTGTCAGAGGGCTCAAGTTATTATGGAGGAACATACAATAAAGCCACAAATACCGTTATGTTCCGCATATCCGAATATATGCAAAACATAGTGTCAGGCAAAAATAAAAATAACGGAATGTGGCTGACTGTTGCTGGCGCATCTTATGTTCCAAACCGATGGATCATGGCTGGCAGCGATGCGGGAGACAACAGGATTCGTGTCGAAGTGAAATACTCCATTATAAAGGAATGATATTTGCATAAAACCAAAGAAAAATTATTATGAAAAAAATACTGCTTGTAGTGTTGGCTTTCTCTGCCCTATTGGCTTGTGCCCAACAGAAAGACGAAAAAGAAACGGTTGTGGTTATAAATACCAACTATGGTACCATAAAGGCAAAACTTTATAACGACACCCCTCTCCATCGCGACAATTTTGTGAAATTGGTGAATCAAGGTTGGTACAACGGCTCGCCTTTTCACCGTGTAATCAAGAATTTTATGATCCAAGGTGGCGGCAAATCAGATGGAACACAAGATCCGGGATATACCGTTCCTGCTGAAATAATGAGTAACCACATACATAAAAAAGGAGCTTTGTGCGCAGCTCGCAAACCCGACCAGATAAATCCCAAGAAGGCTTCAAGCGGTTCGCAGTTTTATATAGTTCAAGGCAATGTATTTGAAGACAAAGTGCTGGATATGTATGAGGAACGCTTGGGTACCGTGTTTAGCGCAAAGCAGCGTCAGACGTACAAAACTGTTGGAGGAACGCCACATCTAGACGGCGAATATACTGTTTTTGGCGAAGTCATTGAAGGCCTTGACGTAGTGGAGAAAATCGCCAATGTGCAGACTGGCTTCGACCGTAACACTGGTCAGCCTGATTGCCCGGTTGAGCCTGTTACAATGACAATAACCATCGAAAAGAAATGAACTTTATTCCTTTTTAGTGTGGAATGCCCTATTATGCTTGAAACGGAAAAGTACAAAAAGTAATATGAAAGAAAAAATCGAACAACTGCTTAATGAGGTGAGTTCATTCACTGCCGACAGCAAAGAGACACTGGAGAACTTTAGGGTTAATTACTTGGGCAAAAAAGGGGCCATACCAGCCCTGTTCACTGAGTTCAAGACTGTAGCTCCCGAATTGCGCAAGGAAATGGGAATGCTCCTCAACGAGTTGAAAAACACCGTTCAGTCGAAGGTTGAAGAGCAACTTCAGAAGTTTGAGTCGCAACAGAACTGCGAGTCGGCATTCGACTTGACCATGCCGGCAGGTGAGATGCATGGGTCGCGTCACCCTCTATCTATTGTTGAGCGTGACATAAACAACATATTTGAGAACATGGGCTTTACCATTGCCAATGGCCCAGAGATAGAAGACGACTATCATGTCTTCACGGCTCTCAATTTTGCCCTTGACCATCCGGCACGTGATATGCAAGACACTTTCTTCATACAGAAACAGCCTAATGTGAACAATCCTTCAGATGTGTTGTTGCGCACGCACACCTCAAGCGTTCAGGTGCGAGTGATGGAGTCATCCCAGCCTCCCATACGCATAATAGCTCCAGGAAGAGTGTTCAGAAACGAGGCCATATCGGCACGAGCACATTGCATATTCCACCAAATCGAAGGCCTCTATATTGACGAAAACGTTTCTTTTGCAGACCTGAAACAAACATTGTTTCATTTCGTGCAGGAGTTCTTTGGCAAAGACACAAAAGTTCGTTTCCGTCCTTCTTACTTCCCGTTCACTGAGACATCGGCCGAGATGGACATATCGTGCAACATTTGCGGTGGCGAAGGCTGTAATATATGCAAACATACAGGTTGGGTCGAGATTTTGGGCTGTGGAATGTGCGACCCGAATATCCTTACAGCAAGTGGAATAGACCCGGAAAAATATTCTGGCTTTGCTTTCGGTATGGGCGTTGAACGAATAGCAATGCTCAAATACCAGATAAATGACTTGCGACTGTTCTTTGAGAATGACTTGCGCTTTCTTGAACAGTTTGAGACGGCATAAGTCTTGACAAAACAATTCCATGTCGGGACATTCAGTAGAGAAAGTCCCTTTTTTTTTGAGAAAAACAAAAAATTGTATTTTAACAAAAATAAATGTGTATATTTGCAGCAGCTAATTATTAAAAAATACACTTATGAGAAAACTTTATTTTTTGCTGCTTTCAGTCCTTCTTTGTGGCTCAATTTATGCTCAAAGGGCTGAACTCACCACTCCTAAAGGAGAAGCTACACGTAATGGATGGATAGGGAACAAGGACTGGGCCATTGACGGGGCCAACTCAAACATCTATGAATGGCCTGCTGGTCAAGAGATTGCATTTTCACCTTTGTATTATCAGATGTTTTTCCAAAACTCATTATGCGCTGTTGGAACCAAAATTGAAAAAGTGCGTTTTGCTTTCGCTCCTGACGAAAGTCGCCCAAATAGAGATTTCGTCTTGAAAATCTACAACAACATTGATGCTAGCGGACAGCAAGCTTACAGCGCTTATGGTAACTATGTGACTTTGCCTGCCAATGCTTGTGGCACTCCTGTTTATACTCAAAACATAACCTGTACTGAATTAGTGGGATGGCAGACTTTTACATTGGACACTCCTTTTACAATTACTGGAAGCTCCGCTTATCCTAATGTGCCAGTTGAGTTTTGGATTTCTCTCACTCCTGCCGGTGACAGCTATATAGTTGGCGGAGACTGGGTAGGCTACAGCGGCTCAGAAATATACATTGGAGAAGAACCAGTTGACATTCTCGGTATTTTCTTCGAGTATAGTGAAGCCACACTAGATGGTGACGAAGACCTCTGGCTTGAATATGTTGGCTGCACAACCGATTGCTCAGACGAGAACCTTCATATCCAACCTCTTGCAATAGGTTGCTATTATAATGACGGTGGCGCTCTCAATCTCGAATGCGAGCCTTTGGCAATATGGACAAACGCTCAAGGCGAACTCTCAACAGAAGGTGTGTTGCCTCCTGGTGGCACTTTGTCAGCAAATGTGTCTATGATTAATGTTGGGCCAGATGTCATTCCTGCCGGTCAAAATATTTCTATAGGTTTTTATATTGACGGACAATATACCGGATTTACAGATTCGTTCACTCTAACAGAAGCACTTACACTTGAGAACCAATTTGTCAACTGTACACAAGTTACCTTTGAACCGGCAGATTTCAATTATGAAGCTGGTGTGCACGAAGTGGAGGCACGCGTGCTTTATTCAGGACAAACCTACGTTTCCGAACCAGGTTCTATATTCTATGTATATTACAACTATGATGGCATAGCTACAGACATAACTTCAAAGGTTAGCGTTTATCCTAACCCCGTTGCAACAAACCTCACCATCAGCAATGCAAAGGATGCCAAATTGACCATAATGAACAATCTTGGCCAAACAGTCGCTACCATCGAAAATGCCGAAAACGAACAAACTGTAGACGTCAGCAACCTGTCTAACGGCGTTTACTTTGTAAGAATAGAGAAAGATGCCGACTTCAGCGTTGTGAAATTCACCGTAAGCAAGTAAAAAGCATTTTGATTTTGTCTTAAAGGGTGTCGCCGCTTAAAGAGGCGACACTTTTTTTTGTCAAGACGGGGTTGGTGTATTTTTTTTTGCGTAAGTTTGTGAAATATTAGTTGATGTTATGCCCATCTACGACACATGTTTTTTTGAACGTTATGCGTTGGCATCGCTGAAATATTTGTTTGGAGGATTATATGCCAATTTGGTTAATCGTGACCGGCCTGACTTGCAATGTGACGACAATAGTTTGGGCATAGAGGTGACACGTGCCATACATGAAGACCGTTTTGTGGCACAGGCTTTAGTCAACGAAATGGCAGGTGCACAGGTTTATGACCTTAGTGACGCGCCATACGCTTACGGTTCTCCTACTTTCATGAAAATGAGCCCTCGAGAATATCGTTACTGGTCAACGGCACTGCCCATGCAACGCATACTGGAAAACAAGATCCTCAAGGTGAGCAGCGGTTTTTATGGCAGCTTTGACCACATGGGGCTTTACATCTTCTCGAAAGAAGACCTGACAGAGGACGAGGTGGACTCGGCTCTCCGTCTCGCCATGCAGCTGCAGCAAGGCCTGACAAAGGCTTACGACACCATCTTCATCTCACAGATACAGGCACTTTTTGTCTGCGACCCCAGAAAGGGCTCTTTCCGCATCATTGACATTGACGAGAAGATGGGAAGAAAGTTTTATGAAGAGGCAAGCGGGGCTTGTGAGTAGTAGCTTCATCAGCCAGCTCCCAGCTTTCGGCAAGAATAAAGAACTATCAACTTTCGTCTGATAACTGAAAAAATCATTATCTTTGCGCTTGTCAAGATAACACACAAAGATGAACATAGCCGCATTGGTTTCGGGAGGCGTCGATAGCTCGGTGATAGTGCCGCTCTTGAAAGAACAGGGCTACGACCCGCATATCTTCTATATCAAAATCGGTATGGAAGGCAAGGAAGACCTCTCAAGCTGCCCCTCGGAGGAGGATATAGAGATAACAACCTATATAGCAAAGAAATACGGTTGCAGGTTCGATATCGTCGATTTGCAGCATGAGTATTTTGAGACCGTGGGCCGTTACACTATGGAGACTGTCCGCAAAGGACTGACTCCCAACCCCGACGTGATGTGCAACCGCTGGATAAAACTCGGTGCCTTCGAGGAGAAGGAAGGGCACAACTTCGACAAGATTGCCACAGGTCACTATGCCCGCTCATGGACCGACACTAACGGAGTGGCCTGGCTTGGCACCGCCGCCGACACTTTTAAGGACCAGACCTATTTTCTTGGACGAATCACCTACGCACAGCTGAGCAAGGTCGTCTTCCCCATAGGCGACATCACCAAGCCCCATGTGCGTGAACTTGCCTCGCAATATGCCTTGCCCAGCGCCACACGTCACGATAGTCAAGGCATCTGTTTTCTGGGAAAGATAAACTACAACGACTACATACGTGAATACCTCGGCGAGATGCCAGGCGACATCGTGGAACTCGAAACGGGTAAGACTTTGGGACAGCACAAGGGCTTCTGGTTCCACACCATAGGCCAACGCAAAGGCTTGCGCCTTGGCGGCGGACCTTGGTTTGTGGTGAAGAAAGACACGGAAAATAACATTGTCTATGTCTCGAAAGGCTACGACCCTATAGCACAATACACCAACACAATACCACTTGCCGACATCCAAACGATGAATCCCGCCGTCACCCTCAGAGACGGACAGCGGGTGCGCTATAAAATCCGTCATCAGCCTGAATTCACCATGGGAATGCTGAAGGCAACAAAAACTGGCTTCGACATAATGTCGGACGTGGCAATATCGGGCGTGGCGGCTGGACAGTTCGCCGTGATGTATCACGAGACAGAACCGTATGTTTTGGGAAGCGGAGTGATTAGGGAGGTTTGTTGATTAATAAAATGGGAGTTGAAAGAAAAGTTTGAGGTAGGAACGATTGAGGTTTGAGGTGGGAGATGTGAAGTTAAAAGTTGATTTGTTTGTGTGTTGATTTTTTTTAATGCGAAGACCTGTGTCTTGTGTTGCGTTGTCTCTTGTCATTTAGTCATTGTCGAAAAAAAAGTGTATTTTTGCCGAACAAATATGCAAGCGATGAGCGAGGTGAGCAAAAGTGACAATCCTTACGGTTTCAGTCCGCATCTCTTTTGGGACATCGATCCCTCCAAGTTCGACATTGACAGGAACGATGCTTGGATAGCTCAACGTGTGCTCGAACATGGCAATATGGAGGATTGGAATATCATAGAACATCATTTCGGTGTTGGTAAAATTGTGTCATTAGCGTTGGATTTCAGATTTTTAGACCACGTAGATCGCTCGTTCTTATGTTTTCTCTCTGGTAAAAAAAGGAGGATTTCAGATGTTATCGTATGGCACAGTTGATATTGATATGTGTTTCTTGTTGCAACACTATTCCTTGACAGAGATTATGAAGTTTTATGCCATGAAACACCACAACCATTCCATGTTCCGAACCATAATAACTCCGGTTTATTTTGATGATGCGGAGACTATGGATCCCCCTAAAATGTTCAAAAATGTAGGTTGTGAAACGATAAAAACATTTATTTTTGAAAAGGTAAGAGAGGCCAATTGGAACAACCTTTGAGACAACATTCTCTCAATTATCAAATTTTTGATTATGACACAAGACTTTTCAGATAGGATACTTTACGAGGACAACCACCTCATAGTCATAAACAAGCTGCCGTCGGAGATAGTTCAGGGTGACAAGACAGGCGACGTGTGCCTTCTTGACGAGGTGAAGGACTACATTAAGGTGAAGTACAACAAGCCGGGCAACGTATTCGCTGGCCTCGTGCACCGCATCGACCGTCCCGTGAGCGGAGCCGTGCTGTTTGCCAAGACGAGCAAGGCCTTGTCGCGCATGACGGTGATGGTGAAAGAACGCGACTTCCACAAGACTTATCTTGCCGTGGTGAAGAACTGTCCGCCGAAAGAGTCGGATATGCTGGAAGACTACCTCGTGAAAAACGAGAAACAAAACAAGTCGTATGTGGCGAAAGCCGACACACCCAATGCAAAGTTGGCAAAACTAAGCTATCGCATAACAGGCCATTCCGACCACCTTTATTTGCTTGAGATAGAACTTTTCACAGGCCGTCACCATCAAATTAGGTCTCAACTTGAGCATTTGGGCTGTCCCATACGTGGTGACTTGAAATATGGTTATCCCCGCACCAACAGCGATGCCTCAATCAACTTGCATGCCTATAAAATGAGTTTCGTGCACCCTGTGACAAAAGAAAAAATAGAAATAACCGCCCCTTTGCCAACCAATGCACCTTGGAACTTGTTTGAGATAGGGTAGGGGAAACCTTTTTTTTGTATGATTACTCCAAATTCATACTAAAATGCTCCGTTTCTTTTCATTTTCGTATATTTGCTGACCGAAAGACGAATGTTTGAACAAATATTAATCTAAAAATAAAACAAATGAAAATCAAAACATTAACAGCTGTCGCGGTTATGACACTGATGGTAACCGCTTGCGACAACACACCTAAACAAGAGGTTGAACAACCTCAGCAGGAAACCGAGAAATTGTCTGAACGCTATTCGCAAGTTGAACTCACCAGCGATATTAGCCATCTTAGCGACAATGAAAAAGAGATGCTTCAAATTCTCTTCAAAGCAGCCGAAATTATGGATGGCATCTTCTGGAAGGAAAACTATGGCGACAAGGCCGAGTTGATGGCAAGAATTGACGATCCCGACAAGAAACTTTATGCCGAGATAAACTATGGCCCATGGGATGCTCTCAACGAGGAAAAACCTTTTGTTGACAGTATCGGCCCCAAACCGACCGGTGCTTGTTTCTATCCTGCCGATATGACTGAAGAGGAGTGGGAAGCATTTGACGACCCCAACAAGAAGAGCCAATACACAATGGTTGTTCGCGATGAAAACGGCAACTTGAAATGTGTTTGGTATCATGACTACTTCAAAGAAGAGATAGAGAATGCTGCCGTGTTGCTTGAGCAGGCATCTGAACTTGCTGGTGACAAGGAGTTCGCCGAATATCTTAAACTTCGTGCACAAGCTCTCCGCACTGACGACTACTTTGAGAGTGACATGCGTTGGATGGACGTGCGCAACAACAACATTGACCTTGTATTTGGCCCTATCGAGAACTATACCGACGCACGCTTCGGCATCAAGGCCGCTCACGAGTCGTTCATTTTGGTGAAAGACCAGGAATGGACAGCCAAACTGGCTCGTTATGCATCGTTTGTCCCAGAATTGCAGAAACAACTTCCTGTGTCCAATGCTTACAAGGCCGAAACACCAGGTTCAGATGTTGACCTTGCCGCTTATGATGTGGTTTATTATGCTGGCGATTGTAACGCCGCCGGCAAGACCATCGCCATCAACCTGCCCAACGACGAACGCGTACAGTTGGAACGGGGTACACGCAAACTGCAACTCAAAAACGCAATGAAGGCAAAATACGATGCCATCATGTTCCCAATATCCAAGCTTTTGATGACTCCAGAATCAATGGATCACATAAAGTTTGACGCCTTCTTCGCAAATGTAATGTTCCATGAGACCGCTCACGGCATGGGAATAAAGAACACCATCGATGGCCGTGGTACTGTAAGGGATGCCCTTAAAGAACAATACTCCGCATTGGAAGAAGCCAAAGCCGATGTGTTGGGCCTTTTCTTGATAACCAAACTGAGCGAGATGGGCGAATATACCGACACAGAACTTGTTGATAACTATACAACCTTTATGGCCGGAATATTTCGTTCGGTGCGTTTTGGCGCAACTGAGGCTCATGGTAAAGCCAATATGCTTATTTTTAACTATTTCCAACAAGAAGGCGCTTTTGTCCGCAATGCTGAGGGCTTATATGCCATCGACTTTGAAAAGATGAAGACTGCTGTCGAAAAAATGGCTGGTGAAATGATTGTGCTTCAAGGCAATGGTGACTATGGGACTACCAAGGCTTGGCTTGGCGAGTTTGGCTCAATAAAAGGCGACCTCCAAGGCGACCTCGACCGTGTCAATGCAGCTGGAATACCTGTCGATATTTATTTCAAAATGGGAGCTGACGTGTTGATGAAGTAACAACTGCATAATTCAACGAAGATCTTTGAGGCTTGCACTCTTGGGTGCAAACCTCTTTTTATATGAAATATGACAATCCTTGTTTGTGTTGACAATGAGTGCCTTTTATTTGTAAAAAGTTTGCCTTTTTTTTGAAGTATCATCTTAATTGAAAAAAAATATGTATTTTTGCAAAATATCAAATGACATAAGTATGAAGAAAGTTTTGTTAATGTTTTTAGTGCTGGGTCTGGGCTGTATGTCAGTCGTAGCACGCACTTCATCACAAATGCCAACAAATCAACATGTACGGTTTGATGCTGATGACGATGGCAACGATGATGAAGACGAGGCCAAGCCTTATACTCATCACGAAGTGACTGTTGGGTATGGCTTTTTACCATCAACTTCAATAAGTTCAGCCTTGGTAAATTCAAGTTACGAAAGAGGAAAAGATTTTATAGGTTCCATTTTTGCAACCTATACCTATCGTTTCAACCATGTTGTCGGTTTGGGGGCCACACTTGCATTCGACCCTGCCAATAAAACCTTTTCAGACCCTAAAATGCCTGATTTGGGAAACATTTGCAAGGTGAATCAAAACAATTTTGTTGCATTGCTGCATCTCAAGATTAATTGGCTTAACACCCGTGTGGTAGCCATGTATTCAAAAGTGGGTTTTGGTGCAAGCTTTGGTAAAACAAGCGTAGTCAATAATTACCCTGAAATTTATGAAGTGACACCTTCAGACAAAGTTGCCAATCCCCGTTTTGCCTATACCATAGTCCCTGTGGGCATTGAATTGGGCAATAGACAGTATGCTGCTGTTATGCAGCTCGGATTTGGTTCCGAAGGCTTCTTCAGCATAGGATTTAGATATGGTTTTGGATTTAATAAAACTGACAAATGATGAAAAAGATAGCTCTTATATTGGCATTTTTTGCCCTCACTTTCACAGCATGCGAAAACGATGTTAAAATCTTGCGTCGACTTAACGAAAATGAAGCATCGATAATTCCTTACCAAAAGGGAAACACTATAACTTATGTTGACCATAACCGCGACACTGTGAGACTTACTGTTGAGAAGGACGAAATTGTTGAACTCAATGAAAGTATGGCTTTTATGTATATTGATGATTCAAAATATGTAGAACCATTAACCGATTGCTATGGCCGTGTTGTTTCGATGTATGACAATGTGTATGACAATGCAACACTAACACTTGTCGCCATGCCAGACAGCCTGTTGGGTGTTAAGATGACAAGGAAGGTTGTTGGCGCAAAACCTGAAAAAATGAAAGTACAAGAGGTTATCGACCTCAAGAAAACTCATGCCGACACTATAACCGTAGGTGGTGTTACATACAATGATGTTTACATTTCACGCAATCCGCGCATAGTTTACTCTTGCACAGGAGGCCTCCTTCTTCTTAAGACTGATGAATGCGTTTATGAGAAACTGCCCTAAAAAAACTGACTGATAAATCACACAGCATCCGATAACTTCGGGTGCTGTTTTTTTTTGGCATATTTGGTTTTGTGGCATTGTGATATATTGCTGTCCGATAAAAACTGAAAACACCAAAAAATGATTCATAACCATCTGATTTTTAGTAACGGCTTGTATGCTGGTTCAAAGACTCCCCCTTCAGTCAAAAAGAGTTGGTTTCGGGGAAGTTTCAGAAACCTTGTCAGGGAGACTTCCCTTGGATTGTTGAAAAAACTGTAGAAGTCAACGTGATACATAAGCGTTATTCTCGCCATTGTCGCCAGGCCGGAGAAACTCCATTGGCGTTTCAGACCTTTCTGCAAGACCATCAGCAGCGGGTTTGCGATGAGCGTCACCCAAATTTGTAACTTGATGGCACTGGTGCTTTCACCATAGAAGTGCTTCAAAGGGGAGTTATGCTTAATCTGTTTGAACAGCAGCTCTATCTCCCACCTTTTACGGTAAATGGCCACGATTTCCTCCGGATCCATGTCCATGTCGTTTGTGAGCAGGGAGATGAGTTTATGCTTCTCTTCTTCCACGTAGGTGACGATGCGTGCGTTGTGCTCAAACCTCTCCCCGTCTTTCAGCTTCTTTGTGAAGAGTACGGACTGCACCCTCACCTCCATGAGTCCATCGGATGTCTGGTATGCGGTGTCCTTCAGGATTTTGTACCTGTGCGACTTCTTCATCTTCGTGACATAAACCACGCCCCGTTCGGTAAGCTGTTCGAACTTCTCGTAGTCGATGTATGCGCGGTCCATTGCCATGATGTCACCCTTGTTCAGGGCCGCAGGCTTGAGCATGATGGAGTCGTTGGTGACCGCGGACGTGAACCTTATGTCGGAGGGCACTCCCTCGTTGGCATGGATGACCGTGTGCACCTTGATTCCGCCCTTTTTCTTCCCGCACTTGGGATGCCTTCCCGCACCCTTGAAAATCAGGTTGGAGAAGAGGGTGATGGTCGTGGAATCTATAATCTGGAGCCTTTTCATCCATTTCGGTGTTCTGCGGCTTCGGCTGTCCGATAAAAGCGCGACCATGTATTAGCCGTACAGCTGGCGGTAGATTCCCTCAAAAACGTGTTCCGGACGCCGTTTGTTGGCATCCGCCAGTGTGCTTCTGCCGATTTTGAAGGTCAGACCAAGATGATTCAGCTTGCACGCATCTGCAAGCAATGACGCGGTTATTTCCCTCAACGAGTCGAACCTCATAATTACAGCGTATAGCATCTTCACCAGATGAACCCATATATTGAAGCGTTTTGTGTAACGCTCACCGCTGTTCTTCCTGCTGATTTGAAAGATTTTTGACTTGTCAAGCAATTTTATCACCTGACCATAGAGCGGCTGTCCGATAAAATGTGTACTTTTGCCCATGTTATTTTTATTTTGGTAGTACAGCAAAATAACACAAAGGGCTGACGTTCCAAACGGAAATCAGCCCTTGTTTTCTGCCCTCAACAAAAAGTTTTATCGGACAGTAACAAAACCGAATATTGTCGATTTAGAAATGTAGGAATCGTATCGGTTCATACAAGATGCCACTGTCTTTGACAAATAAGTTGCGGAAGAGTTCGAAAAATAGCGGTAAAGCTTAAAGTTACAAACAGAACGATTATCAACTGGTGCGTGAATCTGGCAAAAAACGGGTTCATCATGCCAAATATAGTAAACTGGCGAGTGAGGTCATATACGGTGACGGGGTTCGGCGAATGACAATCTTATTCGCCGAAAATTCTTCGGTGATTATGGTGGTTATTCGCCGAAAATATGTATTTTTGCCGAAAAAATATAGAGTTATGTATTTGCATGAATATGAAAATTGGTGGAATTTTACATTCGACACATCAAAGGTGATGAACAGATTGGCGGCGGTCAGGGCAATGCAGGGACGTTTGCTTGGCGAGTTGTCGTCGATGGGTTTCTCATTGCAGAATGAAGCTCAGTTGGCAAACATGTCAATTGAGATCGTGAAATCTTCGGAGATTGAAGGAGAGATGCTTGATCTGGAACAGGTCAGGTCGTCGGTGGCGCGACGGTTGGGCATTCCAACGGCAGGTTTGGTCAGAACATCGAGATATGTGGATGGAGTGGTGGAGATGATGCTTGACGCCACACATAATTATATGGTTCCATTGACAGATGAAAGACTTTTTGGTTGGCATAATGTGCTGTTCCCCAATGGGATGAGTGGCCTCTATACGATAGATGTTGCCAAATATCGCACGCATGTGATGCAGGTGGTTTCTGGTCCGATGGGTTTTGAGAAGGTTCATTATCAGGCTGTTGAGCCTGAAAGAGTCCCGATGGAGATGGGACGGTTTATAAAATGGTTTAACGAAGATGATACTAATGACAGTGTGTTGAAGGCGGCGATAGCGCATCTGTGGTTTGTCACAATTCATCCGTTTGATGATGGGAATGGCAGAATCGCCAGGGCTTTGACAGAGATGCTGCTGTCGAGGGCTGATGAGACCCCGCGCCGGTTCTACAGCATGTCGAATCAGATACAGCTCGACAAAAACCGCTATTATGAAGTGTTGGAATCTGCTCAAAAAGGTGATGGCGACATAACCGAATGGCTGCTGTGGTTCTTGGATTGTCTGGAACATTCGATAAAAGCCACGAGTGATACGCTGTCGTCGGTTTTGCGGAAAGCTGGTTTTTGGGGAAAACATTCTGAAACGAAGTTCAATGAGCGCCAGAAGAAACTGATAAACATGCTTTTAGACGGATTTTTCGGAAAACACAACACGAGCAAATGGGCGAAAATAGCGAAATGCTCAAGCGACACTGCTCTGAATGACATAAACGATTTGATTGCCAAAGGAGTTTTGAAGAAAAATGCGGAAGGAGGAAGAAGCACAAATTATGAATTAGTGTGATGTTTTTTTTGTCTGAAAACTGCTGTTTTGTATCAAATAAAATCATATTTTTTGCCGAAAATTTTTAACAACAATATCATGTAGAACAGACGACATATTGACATATAAATAGCGGTTCGAAGCTATTCTTGATACTCAAATTACCACAATTGTCCGAGAGGACACACATCTTCAAGAATAAGTTTCCAGTTCGCCATCTTCGCATGGCGTGGAATGACTTGTTAGAAGGTGTGGGTGTGGTAGCCCAGAGTATCAGGCGAGATTTACTTCCACGCCTTTTTTATGTCGTGTCGCGAAAATGGCAGGCAAAGTGAAGAACAGCGGCGGTTTGCATATCGGGTGTCTTGTGAAATCGGTCTTCGACGCGAGCGGGATGACTGTGTCGGAGTTTGCGCGGCGGATAAACTGCGAGCGCACCAATGTTTATAAGATTTTCGACCGCTGCACTATTGATGTCGAGCTGCTTGTGAGAATCTCCGAAATCCTGAACCACAATTTCCTCGCCGATGTCATTGAACACCATGGTCTTGATTCAAAGTTCATCACCAAATAAAGTCTGAATATTACTTTTGTCGACCTTACAGAAGAGAACATCGCGGTCTTGTCGAAAGCCTTTGAATCAATTAAAGAATACCGTATCTTGCACCCAATACAAAACAATGCGAATTCACAGTGTTTTTGGGCAAATCCGCCTCGCGCGAGTTGTTTTTTTTGCCATTTTATATTTTTTTTGTAAAAATAATGAGTAATTTTCCTGTGTATGTCAAATAAAATATGTACCTTTGTATTGGGTTTTATAAACAAAGCACCCTATACAAAAAATGGCAATACCAAAGGAAATACTTTCAGTTAAGAGACCAAGCAGCACGGTTGTCAAGCAGCGTGGGGCAAGGTTCGTAGTGATTAAAAGGACAAGCAAGAGGGCAGACGGCAAAATAAAAGCCGTTGACCTCGGCACTGTTGGCGAGATTATAGATGGGCGTTATGTGGCAAGAGAGGCACCGTCTCCGCAAAAGAAAAAATCAATAGACATCAAGGACTACGGCGAGGTTGCGCTTTGCAACAAACATGGACGAGACCTTCTGGATGAGTTGGCGAAAGTCTGGGACCTGAACGACGCCAAGCGGCTCTACACCATCGCGCTGCTGCGTGCGGCCTATGGGGATGTCAAGAACAGGGACTTGAAGTTGCAATATGCGACCTCGTTTGCCTCAGAGATTATCCCAGGCGTCCACCTTTCCGAGGATGCGGTATCTGCATTCCTGCAAGAGATAGGTCAGGCGTATTCGTTGATATGCAAATTTATGAGGAACCTCATCGAGGCCTTCGCCGGCAAGAACGTTGTCGTGGACGGCATGCTGAAGGACTACAACTCCCAAGAAGGGTACATGTCGGAGTTCTCCAGAAAGGCACGGACCAAAGGGTCGAAGGACTTGAGCCTGCTCTATGCCTTCAACCCGGAAACGAAAGAGCCGATAGCGGCAAAGCCTTACCCCGGGAACATGCTCGACCAAACGGCAATAAAGAACTTCGTCTCTGAATACAAGATAGTTAAAGGAATGATGATCTTTGACAAAGGATTCTATAACGAAGAACTTTTCGAGAAAATTGACAAGACGGAAGGTCTGTCCTATCTCATTCCTTTGAAACAGAATTCCGCAATGATCAAAAGGTACGGCATGGATGCCCCAACCGAATATCTGAAGGGATATGCCGACGCTACGATACTATATAAAAAGGTGAAAATGTCTAACGGGAAGTATCTGTACTCGTTCCGCAGTCCCAAGATGGCATCGGAGCAGGAAGTCGCCTACGTGCAGCAGGCTCAGAAAAAAGAGACTTTTGACGGCGAGAAATACTCGGAGAAGAAATACTTGTTTGGACTCATTGTGTTCAAGTCGAAGAAGAACCTCGATCCGCTTACGGTCTATCTCGCATATTCGCAAAGATGGATGATTGAGACGATGTTCAACATCTACAAGAACATTATTGACCGTGATACCGTTGATGTGCATACCGATTATAGAGTGTACGCAACGGAACTGATCAATTTCCTCTCCGTGATAATTACCACGAGGGTAAAGAATGACTTCGTAAAGAAGAAACTCAACGAGAAGTGTTCCTACAAGCAGATTTTCAGAATGCTCTCGAAATACAAGAAGGCAAGAATCGAAGAAAACGGTCCTTGGGAAGATGTCACTAAACTCAAGTATATCGAGGAACTAACAAAAACTTTGGATGTATAGGGTCTGAAATACGGATTTCTTTAATAAATACAACCGTCGTCTCAAAAAGATTTTGTATTTTTGTACAAATCTTTCAAGATTATTTTTATCAAAACTTTTACAAGCAATGATGTTATCAGAGAAACTAAAAGAGCAACGGAAGCAATGCAACCTGCCACAACGCAAGGTTGCCGCAGCTCTCGACATCGACACCGCTACCTATTGCAAAATAGAGAACGGCAACTATTCACCCAAGCGTGAGCAAGTAATTGAACTCGCCAGCATTTTGAATGCCGACGTAAAAGAATTACTTACCCTTTGGCTTGCCGACCAAATCAAAGAAATCACAGAGCGAGAAAAAGAGATTGCGGAAGATGCAATGGAAATTGTAAAAATGAGATAAAAATGAAAAAACATACCTTAAATGATGTCATAAATCAAATGAGGGTTCATAACATATGTATGCCGAACCAAGAAATTACTTACAACAGTTTTAAACAAGCCGCAAGAAAACTGCAAATTTGGTGGAGAGAAAACATCTTGAATGTTGATTATAACAAGTATGAAATTGTTTTAAGATTAGAAGATGCACTAAAAGGTTTGATTTTTTTTGAAGGATTTCGAGATGATATTTTGAACTATCTCAAACAACCTCTTCAAGAAACATCTTCAGCCCCAAGTGGACAAATGCTAACGAATCTTTTGCGTAGCGAACATATTCCATATAATATTTTTTTCCCAATGCAATACGACAAAGAAGGATGTAAAATGATTTTTAATGATATTATTGGGAAAAATGAAATAAAAAACATTTGCAACATACATATCGAATATCATCCAGTGCCAATTTGCGACTATTTGAATGACCATACTGCTTTTGATGTTTATATTGAATATATGAATCAATATGATGATAAATGTGGCATTGGAATCGAAGTAAAATACACGGAAAAAGAGTTCCCTTTAAAAAAGGGAAGCAGAGAATACAACCATGTTAAAGACACATCGGGACATACTTGCTTATCAAAAGAATATGCAAAAGCAACTCAAGAAAGTGGTTGGTTCAAAGACGGTGTTGATGACCAGTTGATATCCAATAAGTTTCGTCAGATATGGCGCAATCACATTTTGGGGGCTTCCATGATGTTAAAAGGTGATATTAAATATTTCTATAGTATCACATTATTCCCACTCTTAAATGTTCATTTTTCAGTAGATGCGATGTCCAACTACAAAGGAACAATGGGATGCAAAGGATTGCTCAGCGACAAAGGATTTGCTACTTGCATTCCGCTGACATACGAATATTTATTTGATTTGATGGATAAATACCTTACGATAAATATTAAAACAGAATGGGTTAAGTATTTGCGTGACAGATACTTGTTTACTGTTTTAGATTGTTTTGAAAAATAACGTAACAATTATGTGCACCACTCATAACATATACATCGGAGCATCGCAAAAGATGCAACACACACAAGATAATTCGGTTGATCTTGTTGTTACTTCACCCCCATATCCAATGATGGAGATGAGATAAATACAAAAATTTTAAAATATGAATAACAATAGTGAACAAATAAGACCAGATTTAAGCCTTGACATTGCACAAGATCAGGTGCTAACAACCAAACAACAAACAGAAACCTTAATACGTTCTTTAGGAGAAAAGAATTGCAAAGTGCAAGAGATTTTAGGGCATCGCGTATTTGTATATACCACTGCTCAAAAGAGATATATCCTATTGCATCGTGCCGTATCTTATTTAGGAAATCCACACCCAACTTTTAAAAAACGTGTTCAATTGCCTCATTGGTATAAAGAATATTGTGCGGAGATAAAACGGAATAAATTACCTTACGATGTACGTTTTCTTGGCGTCTATCATTACAAAGGTTTGATTGTCTTTGTTGATTTTATTAAAGATACGTACCTAAATAAAACGGTACACAATTCATCTGCTCATATTTACATCAACGATTTGTATCAAGCATTGACCAATGGCGTATTTCACAAAGAGGATATGTTTGGCAACCATATTTACACAATTCATTGTCAAAAATTAGCAAATTATTTATGTGGAAAAGAAATTGGTCAAAACATATTGTTTGCAATGTTTGAAAAGTTTAATCAAGGATTTACATTTGGTCAGTGGCTCAAAGTATTGCCAACCATTAAAGAAATGGAAAAAGCAAAATGGCCTGAATGGAGACAAACAGAGTGGCCGGGATGGTACCTTGAATACAAGTTCAATATGTTTACTATTGATAATAAGACGTCACCTAACATAATTTATTCAGGGCAATCCAATAAAAAGAAGCAAAATGGTACTTTTGATTTTGACATTTGGTTCAAAAAAGCACAGTTCTATGGAGATTTAAAAGCAAGCGATATCGTTGCAAAAGAAGCACCTGGTAATGACCAAGAAACCTTTATTGAATGTATAAATATGTTCGGTAAATTTTGGTACGTTATTTATGAACATGAAACCAAGAAAGATTCTGAAGAAAATGGATACAAAGATGTTCGAGCATACAATAAATATATGAAAAAAGATGAATTATCATATGCAAAGCGACTTAAGACTAGTGTGAGATTTATGAAGATGACTATTTTAGAACTTAATCGATTTAATTTTCACGATGCTCTTTCTGAGTTCAATCAAGGACATCAACTAGATGGTTCTGCACGAAATCCAAAGTTTATGATAAAAAAGAAAGATATTGATAATTTTGTTGTATTCCGTTATAATTACCATTGTTAAATGAAGAAGTTCAAATTTATAGATTTATTTTGTGGCATTGGAGGTTTCCACCAAGCTATGTCGCAACTCGGTGGACAATGCGTTTATGCTTGTGACATAGACGATGATTGCCGAAAAACATACGAAGTAAACTATGGGTTACGCCCCGACCGAGATATTACTAAAGTTGATGCAAGTAAAATTCCTGAATATGACGTTTTATGTGCAGGGTTCCCTTGTCAAGCATTTTCAAAAGCAGGTAAACGACTCGGTTTTCAAGACGAAACAAAAGGAACTTTGTTTTTCGATGTAGAACGTATAATGCAACAAACAAGGCCCAAATATGCTTTATTAGAAAATGTTCGTAATCTTGCATCTCACGATGATGGAAATACTTGGCGAGTAATACATCAACATTTAATAGCTATTGGCTATAATGTGCTTTGCGATCCTGTAATTTTTAGTCCCCACTACATTGGCATTCCACAACATCGCGAGCGTGTTTATATCATGTGTGTCCGTAAAGATATTGGCGAATTACCAGAATTTGTTTTTGATACCAACAAACTGCCAAAGTGCCGCACTGATGATATATTGCAAGATGATAGCGAAATTGCTGATATTGAACGGTATCGTTTAACAGACGATAAAATTGAATTAATTAATCTATGGGATGAGTTTGTGCGTAACATAAAAGGTGTCAAGTTGCCTGGGTTTCCTATATGGAGTGAATACTTGAAACCACTTGACACAAAAGAAGATATGTCGAAATATCCCAAATGGAAAGTTAATTTCATACTCAAAAACAATCAACTTTATCTCGAAAATGAACAATTTCTCGATGAATGGCTACCTCGTGCAAAACAACATCCGTTGTTTTTTGGTTCAAAAGCCAAATTAGAATGGCAAGCAGGACAATACAGAAATCCTAGTTTGTGGGATAATATCTTGCAATTTCGCCCATCAGGTATCCGTGTAAAACCGGGAACATATTTTCCTGCACTCGTGGCTATCACACAAACTTCTATAGTTGGTTCGCGGAAACGTTTTCTAACTTTGCGTGAATGTGCCAGACTTCAAAGTTTTCCTGACACATTCCAACCTGATGTAATAGAAGCACAAGCCTATAAGCAGTTTGGTAATGCTGTAAACGTAGAAACTGTAAAATTATTTGCCAAGTATATGTTTGGAGAGAAAACCATTATAAAAAAATACACTGCACAAAGCAATATCGTACCTGTAAACTTTTTGGAACTTGCCAAAGAATTTCCTGAAGAGATTATTGAAAATAAAGAAGTTGTTAATGCCGAAGGTTTAGATATTTCAAAGCATCTACTTGTGTCTTTAGTAAAAAACGATACAATTCAAATGTTACTTGACGGCTCAATAAACATTTATTACACTGGCAAAAAATTCCCATCAACTATTGAATTAAATCATCTTTATTATTTCATGCCGTATCGGAAAAGTAAAGGAATACGCGATCTCTACTATATCAAAGTTGCTCGTGTAGGTTCAAAACATGAAGTACATCAAAGTGCCGACCCCAATGATTTACGACTAGTGTTTGAAATAGAATTTGTCAAACAACTATTTTCTGATTATAAGCCAATACGTCTTGCTATTTGGGAAGCATTTACGGATACAACCCTTGAAAAAATTCTTGAGATATGAAACAATATCAAATTCATGACATAGTAACTAATAATCCAAATATTATACAAAAACTTCATGAGTTTCAAACCAATTTGTACAAATAATTGCCATTTTGCCTGCAAATAATTGAAATTTAATCTGTAACTTCCGTT
>JAZLGA010000054.1:0-8399 GCA_045616045.1 Bacteroidales bacterium
TCACCCGTTTTTACGGTTTCACAGCACAAAAATAGGTGAAATTATTGAGAAATGCAAGTCGTTGCTAAGTTATTTATTAACAACGGCTTGTCATTTCTCAACAACCAAAAATCAAGAATAATCTGCGGAATTAAGGTAATATCAAAAATTCTTCAAATCAGCCGGGAAAACTGCAGAGAACGTTACACAAAACGCTTCAACATCTGAGCTCATCTGGTGGTGATGCTGTATGCGGTCATCAAGTGTTCCATCTGATGCTAAAGATGGGAGATAGAGCTGCTGCTCAAACAGATTAAGCAGGATCCCCCTCTGAAATGCTTCTATGGTGAAAGCGGCAATGCCATAAAGATACAAATCTGGGTGACGCCCATATCCAACCTGCTGCTCATGGTCATCCAGAAGCGTGTCATAAGGAACTGGAGTTTCTCGGGACTTGCAACTATGGTGAGGATAATGCTCATGTACTACGTCAACCTCTACACTTTCCTCGAAGAACCGGAGAAAGACTGGGCCGAACTGCTGGAAGAACAGGAAAATCCGCCGCCACAGCTCTCTCTGTTTGGCTATGGGGGCTTATTTTTGTGAGAAAACATCCGCAACGCCTATTTACTGGCATTGCGGATGGATTTTCGCCTGTTTTTTTTTTTTTTTTTTGTTTTAGCGGACAGCAATAATTTGGATTGGCAAAAAAAAACATAAATTGCAGGCTCAAAGCAAACAATGATAGATTATGAACATTGAAGACATTGTAAGTGCACAGAGGTCTTATTTTTCCACTAATGCAACTCTTAATGTGGAATATAGGTTGTCGGCTCTTTCAAAACTCAAAACAACCATAAAGAAGTACGAGCAGGAATTGCTTGATGCTGTATATGACGACCTTGGCAAGTCGGCATCCGAATCGTTTATGTGCGAGGTGGGATTGGTGCTGTCTGACATTAGTTACATAATGGGGCACCTCAAAAATTGGGCAAGTACCAGGCGCAAGTTCACGCCTTTGTCCAATTTTCACGCCAAGAGCATGATAGTACAGGAGCCATACGGTGTGGTTCTTGTCATGTCACCTTGGAACTATCCTGTGTTGCTCACTTTAGAGCCTTTGGTTGGTGCTGTGGCTGCTGGCAACTGTGTTGTAGTCAAGCCTTCCGCTTATTCTCCAGCCACATCTGACGTTATTGCCCAAATTGTTGAAGAGACTTTTTCCAAGTGGTATGTGACGGTTGTTACCGGCGGACGTGCCGAAAATGCCGACCTTCTTGAGCAGAGGTTTGATTACATATTTTTTACGGGTGGTGTTAATGTTGGCAAACTTGTCATGGAGAAAGCCTCGCATTATCTTACTCCAGTCACGCTTGAACTTGGGGGAAAGTCTCCTTGCATAATTGACCACACGGCAAATTTGCGCATTTCGGCACGTCGAATCACTTTTGGCAAGTTCTTGAACTGCGGACAGACTTGTATTGCGCCTGATTATGTGTTGATAGAGGAGTCGGTACACGACGAGTTTGTAGGATTGTTGAAAGAGGAGACTGCAAAGATGTATGGAAACGATATTTTGTCAAACAATGATTATGGCAAGATGATAAACAGAAAACATTTTGACCGTGTTTCGGGTTTGATAGATCCCAATAAGGTTGTTTTTGGCGGCCATAAAAAAATCGAAACCATGCAGATCGAGCCTACGATACTTGACAAAGTGACTATAGGAGATGCTGTGATGCAGGAAGAGATTTTCGGCCCTGTTTTGCCTGTCCTGACCGTGAAAAATGTTGATGAGGCAGTCGGTTTTGTGAAAAGCATGCCCAAACCGCTTGCTCTTTATTTGTTCACTAGTGACAGAAAGACCGAGAAACGAGTGTTGGCTGAAGTTCCTTTTGGAGGGGGCTGCGTCAATGACACCATAATACACATAGCGACCAACAATTTGCCCTTTGGCGGTGTTGGCAATAGTGGTATGGGCAGTTATCACGGCAAACGCACGTTTGAGACTTTTAGTCATGCTAAATCGGTAGTGAAGAAATACACATGGCTGGACATTCCAATACGTTATCAGCCATACGCTTCATGGAAAGACAAACTGATAAGGTTGTTTTTAAGGTAGCAACAAAAAAGAGAAGCCGCCATAATGTGGGCGGCTTCTTTGTTAAACGACAGGAGCCGATATTATTTGTTTGACAGACGGTAAGTGTCTTGTGCAATGACAAACTCTTCGTCGGTAGGATAAACCACCACGGTGATGGGTGAGTCGGGTGTTGAGATGATGCCAGCATCACCTATGATTTCCTTGTTGGCTTGATGGTTGAGTTTGATGCCGAGGAACTCCATGTTTTCGAGGATAGCCTCGCGCATGAACCATGCGTTTTCGCCAATGCCACCAGTCATCACTATTACATCGGCACCGTTCATTACTGCCATGTATGACCCGATGTATTTTTTCACGCGATGCGAGAACATGTTGAAAGCGTATGTACAGCGTTCGTCGCCTTCGTCGCGGCCAGCACGCACGTCGCGCATGTCTTGTTTCCCGCCAGTGATACCCACCAAACCGGATTTCTTGTTGATTATGGTGTTCATCTCTTTGGTGTTGAGGCCTTCCTTGTCCATTATGTAGAGCATTGCTCCGAGGTCAAGGTCGCCAGTGCGGCTACCCATCACAAGACCCTCAACAGGGGTGAATCCCATTGAAGTCTCAACCGATTGCCCGTTCTGCACTGCTGCTATTGATGCACCACTACCAAGATGGCATGTTACTATCTTGCTTTTTTTCCAGTCTTTACCGACAAATGAAGCAGCTTTCTCGGCAACATATTTGTGGCTTGTGCCGTGGAATCCGTAGCGACGGATGCGATATTTCTCATAATATTCGTATGGCAGTGCATAGAGATATGCTTCGGCAGGCATGGTTGCATGGAACGATGTGTCGAACACTGCTGCCATTGGTATGCCAGGAAGAACTTCTTGCATGGCGCGAATGCCTTGCAAACTGCCAGGGTTGTGGAGAGGTGCAAGGTCGGTGAGCGACTCGATGCCTTTTATGACCTCATCGTTAATGCTGACGCTTTGTGGGAACAGTTCACCGCCATGTGCCACACGGTGTCCTACGGCGCCTATTTCCTTCAAGTCTTTGATGACACCCATCTTTGGGTCGACAAGGGCTCTCAGTACGAGTTTGATGCCTTCGGTATGGTTCGGTATGGGCAATTGCTCATAGTGTTTCTCACCATTGTATTTGTGTGTGAATTCGCCCATCTCAAGACCTATGCGTTCAAGAAGGCCTTTGGCAAGAAGACGGGATGTGTCGGCATTTTCCATTTCCAAAAGTTGGTATTTAATGGAAGAACTGCCGCAGTTTAAGACTAATATTTTCATTGTTTATTTGTTTGGTGTTTATTGTTTGTTTGACTCCCCCGGCTTTCGGCCACATCCTCTGATCTGAGAGGAGGACGCGCGAAGCGTTGCAAGGGCTTTAACTTCTATTGTAACTTCTTCTTTTAACTTCCTTTTTACTTCTATTTTAATTGACACGAGTCACGCAGTCTTTACTATGTCATAGTCAACGGTCATCGTCATAGTCAATAGTCATCGTCAAGGTCTATGGTCATAGTCATAGTCAATGGTCATAGTCATAGTCAATGGTCATCGTTTACTTGTTTTTCTGTGCAATGGCTTGGTTGCAGGTGATGGCCACGAGTTTATAGACATCGTCGATAGAGCATCCGCGGCTAAGGTCGTTGCAAGGCTTTGCAAGTCCTTGAAGTACGGGGCCTACAGCTTCGGCTCCGGCAAGGCGTTGAACGAGTTTGTATGCTATGTTGCCCACTTCGAGGCATGGGAACACCAAAGTGTTGGCTTTTCCGGCAACAGGACTGTTCGGGGCTTTGCTTGAACCAACCGATGGAACAATGGCCGCATCGGCTTGCAACTCGCCATCCAATACGAGGTCTGGGCGGCGCTCTTTGGCGATGCGTGTGGCTTCGATGACTTTGTCAACGACTTCGTGTTTGGCACTGCCTTTGGTCGAGAAACTCAAGATGGCTGTGACAGGGTCAATCTTGGCTATTGCCTTGGCTGTGTCGGCGGTGCAGATGGCAATCTCGGCCAGTTGCTCTGCTGTCGGCATAGGTGTAACAGCACAGTCGGCAAAGACCATGCGGCCGTCGGTGCCGTAAGGGCATCCCTCGGGCAGGAACATGGTGAATGCACCTGAAACACAACTTACGCCAGGAACAGTCTTGATGATCTGCAGGGCTGGACGCAACATGTCGCCAGTGGTGCTGCGGGCTCCGCTAACGAGACCGTCGGCCTTGCCGTCCTTGACAAGGAGAATGCCCAGATACATGAAGTTGCCTGCAAGGTCGTATGCCTGCTCAGGTGTCATGCCTTTAACTTTGCGAATCTCGTAAAGCATGTCAGCATACTTCTGTCTCTCGGGATTGTTTTGTGGGTCGATGAGACGTGCGCGGTCAATGTTATTCAGACCAAACTCTGTTGCCATCTCTTTGATTTTTTTCACATCACCAATAAGGATGATGTCGGCTATGCCGTCTGCAACAAGGCGGTCTGCGGCTTTAAGCGTGCGGGGTTCGTCTCCCTCGGGAAGCACAATGCACTGCTTGTTGGCTTTTGCATTGTTGATGATTTCTTCTATTAAGTTCATATAAAATGTTTTTAGTTTCTTTTTGTCCCACAAAGATAAGAAGTTTATGCAAATAGTCAAAGTCATTGTGATGACTTTTTTATATTGTGTTAATAATCAAAAAGTTGTAAGTGTTTTTTTTCAGTTGTTTTAGCCGCACCCTAAGACTGTCAAAAATCCACATCCTTAGACTGATGAAAGGGAGACCGAACTCGCGACTTCGTGAAACGTGACACAAAAACCGCACTCGAGTCTCGTTGTCACGCATTTCGTAGTCAACTTATTTTAACTCGCAGATAATCAATATTCTACAAAAAATATTATTAAATTTTCCATTTTTTTCTTGCACGTAAATAATAATGTTGTACATTTGTAGTGTTCTAATAAACTGATACACTATAACAAAATATCGCAATATGATTGAAATCAAGAACTTAGACTTCGGCTACAAGAAGCAGTCAGTCTTCAATAACATCAGCCTCAGTTTCGAGAAAGGCAGCATCTACGGACTTCTCGGCGAGAACGGAGTGGGGAAGACTTCCCTGCTGAAACTCATCAGCGGACTGCAAAAACCTGCAGCTGGCGCCTGCGAGGTGGATGGCATAGCACCATTCAACCGTTGGCCTGAAACGCTACAGAAGATTTTCTTTATTTCCGAGGATTTCGCAATACCTGAAGGCACACCTATTAGAAATATAAAGGAACTGGGCGTGTTCTATCCCAACTACGACGAAAGCCTCTTCCTCGACCTTTGCAAGGAACTGGATGTTGACCCGACGCGCAAGTACGCAGAAATGTCGTTCGGACAGCAGAAGAAATGTCTCATTTCAACCGCTTTGGCCCTCAACACCGATTATCTGCTCCTCGACGAGCCTACCAACGGCCTCGACATTCCATCGAAGACACTTTTCCGTCAGGTCATTGCCAAACATTCCACCGAAGAACGCACCATCATTATTTCCACCCATCAGGTGAAGGACGTGGAAAACCTTATCGACCCCATCATCATCCTCGACCACGATGAAGTGCTGCTCAAGGCCTCGTTCCGCGAGATAACAGATAAGCTCTATTTCGACTACGGCATGGAGAAGGACGACACTGCACTCTATAGCGAGATGATTCCTGGCGGCTATGTCAACGTCATGCGCAACACCGAGAGTTTGGACAGCAAGGTCAGCATCGAAGTGCTGTTCAACACCGTTATGAAAAACAAGGAATCAATTAAACAGATTTTTGGACAAGGAAGGAGATCTTGTCATGAACAATAGATTCAGTTTCAAACGATTTAGTCAAGTGCTGGCGAAGGATGGAAGAGCATATTTCCGTAATTTTGGCATAGGTATGATTGTTTCGGTATGCTTGCCAGTGCTTTTGTGGGTCACCTCATTGGTGTTGGATATTAATATTGGTAGCGAAACAAGAGGTTTTTTTATTGGAGGCTTTTTGTTTGGCTCTATTACGGTTATTCCCGAGAAACTTTACGGCAAGGCCAACCTGTCGCACGGTGGGGTGGGGTTTGCCATGCTTCCCGCCACAGCCGCCGAGAAGTTTTTCAGCATGTTTTTCTACTGCTCCATTCTCACTCCAATAGTCTGTGGCTTGGGTTGCTGGGGTGTAGATTCGCTTATGACGCTTATGCACTTTGGAGGATTCAAGGAATTTGTCCATCCAATCAATATGGACAATCCTATAGCCATTCAAATTCGTGAAATTGCAGTTTTCATTTTGCTTTTTCTGCTTTTTGAATCCTGTTTCCTTCTGGGTAATATGGTTTTCAAAAAACACAAGGCGGCTAAGACTCTAGGATGGCTGTTGTTGGTGTATTTTGTTATTACAGTTGCAATAGTTGCAATATTGGAACTGGCCATTAACAATCCTTCAATTCTTTATATATTTAATACATCTTATAAGTGGTTCTTTGGGGCTGCGTTCGCCATATTTCTAGTTGGCGTTGTTCTAATCAATTATCTCACTTATCGTAGAATCAAAAAGCAAAAATACTGATTATGAACAATACATTTAATTTCAATAGATTTGGCAAACTCCTTGCCATGGACGGCAGGAAGTATGTCCGTAATTTCGGTCTGACTTTCGCGATACTGTGCAGTCTTAACATTGTGTTGTGGATTCTGACCCTCGTTTTCGGCTTCCACGTGATGACCATTTTCCGCTGGTTGATATGCTATCTCGGCATGTTCTTGGCTATCATGCTAGTGCCTTCAAAGGTGTTCGGCGACATGAATCTGCCAAGTGAGGGTGTGCGCTTTGCCATGCTGCCGGTCTCCAATATGGAGAAATACCTCAGTTATGTCCTCTTTTGTCTTGCGACACCTATGTTGGTGATTTTGGGCTCATGGGGAATAGACTCGCTTCTGACACTTTTGCCCATTGGCGGCTTCGATAGTTACTTAAAGCATTGGGGCTTCTTAGGCTTGATGCATGATTTCCTGAAAGATCTTGGAGTGTCAAACGATGTTGATGTTAATATGGGGGAGGCCGGTTTTGAGGATTTTCAAAAATTCATAGGATTGTTTGGCCCTGCCTATTATATTAATTTCATAATTGGAATAGTGTTAAATATAGGTATCTTCATGCTGGGCAACCTGCTGTTCAAGACGCATAAAATAGCCAAGACCTTGGGTGTGATGATTCTTTTCTCATACGTCATTTCAATGATTATACAGATATTCTTTGCATCATCAGGTCTTCTTCCGATGATGTTTGGAATAACACCAGATGCTCAGCCTGACATCAATATGGTAACGAATGTGGTCTCCCGTTCGATACTGTTTGGTCTGATTGTAAACTGTGTTTTTTCCATCGGCCTATACATCGTCGTTTTCTTCAAACTAAAAACTCAAAAATACTAAATCATGGAATTCAATTCACACAAACCAATATATTTGCAGATTTGTTCGCAACTCTATGAGCAGATTCTGTGCGGCGAACTGAAGGCCGATGACCGCATTCTCTCGGTGCGCGACTATGGCATACAGCTTGGAGTGAATCCCAACACCATCATGCGCTCCTACGAGACCATGACGGCGGCGGGCATCATCTACAACAAACGAGGCATAGGCTATTTCATATCTGCCGAAGCCAAGGATATTGTCCTACGCCAGTTGCGCAAGGAGTTCCTCGAAAAGGAACTTCCCGAAGTGGTCAAGAAGATGAAGTTACTGGGCATCGGCATGGACGAGATGAAGAATGCATACACAATGTAAAGTAAGTTTTTTTTTCATACCTAAGTAGAGAACGTGGCGGTTTCACAACCGCCATGTTTGTTTGTATGCTCTTGATGTTATTAAAACGCTATGCTCTGCTCGTGTTTTACTTCCAAGTCTTGTATTATGGGTGGTCTTGACGGAGTTGCCGTTGTTGGAGCCGTTTGTTATTGTCGCTCGCTTTTTTGTCGGCTGCCACTTTTGCTTTCTTGACAGTATGGCATTGGCTGTTCCGGCAATGATCAGAGCCAGAATGATAATAGGTGCTGCAATAATTGCGAATCTCTCAAACATCTGTTATTTCATTTATGCCGAAAAGACAAACAGGAACGTTATTTTGGAACAATGGTGGAAAGGGATTGCAGCTTTCTGTCGCTGCTGCGGGTGTCCTTGCATAAACAATCTTTCGGCCTCGCTGTCGTTCGGTTTTTGTTTTTCGTTGCATTATTTGGCATTTTGCCCATAATGCGCCTAAAAACAAAAAAAGAGCATGCTATGCATGCTCCGAAAGATTGATTGTGCGGAGAGAAAGGGATTCG
>JAZLGA010000055.1:0-19843 GCA_045616045.1 Bacteroidales bacterium
TCTGGCAATCCGGTTCTCTCCGTAGCCCTCTTCATAGTGGAGGCGGATGACTTCCTTGAAGTACTTCTGTTGTTTCTTGGTGTGTAACTGATACATCGTTGACTCTTGTCTTTATGAGTCAACCTTTTTCAGGGTAAGACAGTTTATATGCTTTTCTCAATGCTCCAGCAAAAAGCTCTCAATCCTAGTTCAGGAGTGACGAGGTCTTTTTTGTGCAGTTGTTCTAGGATGTCGTCTGCGTATTTGTCTTCAACGAAAGTAAGCATTGCGTTGTTGAGTGTAGGCCAGGCATGGCTCCCCAAGTGAGGCTCGCCAGTGTTGCTTCCACGACCTTTTATTTCGTTCCATTCAGTATAGCCTTTTGTCCCGTTTTCGCTCAAGACTTGCGCTATTTCATCGTAATAGGCTTGGTTGTATGTTATGAATATCGCTTTCATGTTTTTATTGCTTTCTGCCAACAGCATTCAGCCGTCAGCCTTTGATTATCGGTTTGTTTTTCTGTTTTTGATGATGCCATTGATTCTGTTGTCATAGACCTTAATCTGTTCTTTCTTCACTTCGGATGCTGTGCCTGGTGCGATGTTTAAAGTATGATTATGGCGATAACAGAATGCTATCTAATCACGCTTCGCCTTCTGCCTTAAGTCTTTCCAATTGTTTCGATTTCTTCTTCAGTGCTCGAGTTTCGAGTGAGCAGTAAAGTGCAGGTATAAGCAGCAGGGTTATCAATGTCGATACAGATAGACCCCATGCCACTGTTGTTCCCAAGCCGTTCCACATTTCGGCACCTTCACCACGGCCGATAGCCATGGGTATCATACCCAATACCGTTGTTAATGTGGTCATAAGTATTGGACGCAGACGCGAGCGTGCTGCCTGTATTGTTGCTTCTTTAACGTCAACACCGCGCTCTTCAAGTAGGGTAGTGTAGTCGATTAGTACAATACCGTTTTTCACCACTATACCCATCAGAATCAGAATGCCGATGAATGCCATTGCACTTAATGCCGTACCGGTACTCCATAAGCCAAGTAAAACGCCTGTGAAGGTGAAGGGTATGGAGAACATGATGACGAAAGGCTTCATAAGGTTTTCGAACTGTGCTGCCATAACGATATAAACCAATATGACTATTAGGATAAGTAGTTTAAGCAAATCGCCAAACATTTCTTGTTGTGTCTCGTAACTACCAGAAATCTTGGTCATTATCTCAGATGGTATAGTTGATTCTTGTATAGCGTCTTCGCAAAGTTTCACCACATCGCTCAAGGCTTGTCCTTTACCAACTATTGCTGTGACGCTGACCATACGTTCACGGTCTTTTCTCTCAATCTGAGGTGGTGTCAGAGACTCTACGACGTTGCCCAAGTCGCCCACGCGAACAGCCTGTCCGAAAGCGTTGTATATTTTTATGTCCTCTATGTCCTCGATACTCTTGCGGAACTCAGGCGCATATCGAACACGAATGTCGTATTCGTCTCCGTCTTCGCGATAATAAGAGTTGACCGAGCCGTTGATGCGGTTCTTTACGTATGTTGCGGCTGTTGTACTGTTGAGGCCGTTGAGCGCTAGTTTTTCGCGGTCGAAATCGACTTGGTATTCTGGTGTGTATTCGTCGCGGCTGATGAGTACTTGTAACAAGCCTTTTGCACGTAGGTTGGCCGCTATTTCGTTGGCCACCATGTCAGTCGTGTTGAAGTCGTAGCCATATATCTCAACCTTGACGTTGCTACCGCCACCCATACCGCCGCCACCTTCGGTGACGTTGTATTTCTTTATTTGAGGTATTTCGTTTAGTTTTGCACGTATCTCATCGGCTACGTCTTCCGTCTTGCGGAGTCCGGCCTTGCGTCGCTCTGTCTTGGTGCCAAGGCGTATGTTGAACGAGATGATGTGCGTTCCGTTGTTTCGCATCGAGGCGAAGGCATTGTCACTGTCTGCTTGTCCGTAACTGTAGTTGCATATCTGCACTTCGGGTATCTGCCTGAAATCATCAGACAGTGATTTGGCAAAGGCTCCTGTTACATCTTGTCCTGTACCTGCAGGAAGTTCGATGTTGATGCTCAAACGTCCATCATCGCTCTTTGGCATAAGGTCTGTCTTGATGTTTGGAGCAAGAAACACTATTGATGCCACGAACAATAGTAACATGCTTATTATCACGATAGAGCGGTGGCCAAGAGCCCATGCTATCAGTTTGGCATAACCGTTGCTTATCGCGTCAAGACTTTTATTGATGGGGGTGAAAAGCATATTGTGCAGTTTGCCCTTGTGCGGATTTCTCTTCAGCATCCTTGAGCATAGCATAGGTACAAGGGTAAGTGCGCCGATTGTAGAGACAATCATGATGATGGAGACAATCCAACCAAGTTGTTTGAACATGACACCAGCCTGGCCTTTGATCATTGTAAGAGGCAGAAATACCGCCAACATGGTAAGTGTTGAGGCTATAACCGAAAGCGACACCTCTTGGGTGGCATGTACGGCGGCCTCTTTGGGCTTGGAACCTTTCTCGATGTGTGTGGTGATGTTCTCCAACACCACAATGGCATCGTCAACTACCATGCCTATGGCTATTGACAAGGCCGACATGGATATGATGTTCAAGGTGTTGCCGGTGGCAAACAAATATACCAGTGAAGCAAGAAGTGAGATTGGTATTGCCATCACGATGATGAAAGTGGCACGCCAACGGCCGAGGAAGACAAACACAACAAGCATCACCAAAATGAATGTGATGAAGATGGTGTCGCTCAAGCTGTTGATACTGTTTTCAATCATGGTAGAGCCGTCCATGATAACGCCTAACTTGACATCGCTTGGAAGGGTTGGCTCAATGTCCTTAAGCATTTTCTTTACGCCTCTGATTACGTTGACTGCGTTGGCATCGGTTTGTTTTTGGATAACAATCATGGCGCCTTGTTGTCCGTTGCTAAACGACTCTTGGATACGTTCTTCTGAACCGTCGTTTACGAATGCCACATCACGTAGATATATTGGGGCGTTGCCATGTGTGCCAATGATGATGCTTTCTATCTCTTTGGCCGAAGTGAATTCCTTTTGTATGCGGAGACTGTAACTGTTTGAGCCAATGTCGATGTATCCGGCAGGTATGTTGCGGTTTTCTGTGGCTATGATGTTTGAGATGTTTTCTATGGTAAGGTTGTAGGCTTCCAGCTTGTTCGGGTCAACATAGACTTGGATTTCGCGTTTTGGAGCGCCGTTAGCCGATACCGTACCAACACCGCTTACACGTGCAAGAGGTGTGGTGATGCGGTCGTCAATGATTTTGTCAAGTGCGGGGAGGCTCTCTTCTGCACATACACTCAACAGCATAATAGGCATATCCTCGGCATTGAACTTGAAAAGCACTGGGTTGGAGCAATTTTCGGGCAGGTAGTTCCGAACCATGTCCAACTTGTCTCGCACATTGTTGGTCGCTGTCTCAATGTCGATGCCACTTTCAAACTCAAGTGAAATCACAGAGGTGTTTTCGCGCGATGTTGACGAGAGGTGTTTCAAGTCTGGTACTGCATTAAGTGTGTTTTCAAGAGTTTTGGTGATGTTGGTCTCGATATCGGCTGCGCTGGCTCCTTGATAGGTTGTCATTACCATAATGAAGTTGGTCTCCATATTTGGGAATTGGTTTATGGAGAGGTTCATCAACGAGAAAACACCAAATATGGCAATAGCCACAAAAACCAATGCGGTAGTCACAGGGTTATTTACTGCTGTCCTTTGTAAACTCATCTTTTTTGTGTTTAATTGTTTGCTATTAATGTTTAACTGCTTTGTGTCAGTTAGGCAATCAATATTTCAACGAATTATTTATTTTACGGTTACTTCTATTCCGTCCTTCAGTCTTGCCTGGCCTTCGGTGACTACTTTGTCGCCTTCTTTAAGTCCGCTTAAAATCTCATATCTGTCGTTCATTCTGCGGCCTATCTCCACGAGGGTGTATTTGACGGTGTTGTCGTCTTTGAGAACATAAACGAAATGTTCTCCCGATCCAACTTGTTTCACAACGGCCATGTCGGGTATCACTATGCTGTGGTTGGTGCCGAAATTGGCAGTCACTCTCGCAAACATTCCAGGGCGTAGCCTTTGGTCGGTGTTGGGTATTGTGATTTCAACGGGGAAGGTGTGTGTGGATGCGCTGACAGAAGGGTATATGATGTTGACCATTCCTTTGAAAGTCTCGTTGGGATATGACTCGGCAACGATGTCGAAAACCATGTCTTTGCTCACGTCGGTGAAGCGGCTTTCAGGTATGTTGATGAGAAGCTTTACAGGTGCTATTTGCTGTACCACAAATATGGGTTGGGCCATGCTGTACATGTCGCCGGCATCGTAGTTGCGTGCCGTTACCACGCCGTTTATGGGGCTGGTGAGACGGGTGTTCTCAAGAAGGTTCTGGTATGTCTTTTTTGTCAGTTCAAGTTGCAGTTTTGCCAAATCAAAGTTGGCTTGCGATATGCCGCCCACTTTGACTAATTCGCTCATACGACCCAACTCTATCGAGTCGTTGACATATTGCAGGCGGGTCTTTAGCAGATTCACCTCGTCCATCTCGGCGAGGACTTGGCCTTTCTTGACCTTGCTGCCAACATCGGCACGTATGCTCTTTATGCGGCCTGCCGTTTGTGATACTATGTTGTTCACGGCAAAGGCTTCGATGTTTGAGGTGAAAGTGTTGGTCACTTCAACGTCTTCTGCACTGGCGGTTACAACCGAAACCAGTGGAGCGGATTTTTGGGAATTGGTGTTGTTGTCGTTGTTGCCTTTGTTGTTGCACGATGCAAATGTTAACATCAAAGCAAATGCTGTTAAACCTAATCTGTTGAATTTCATATTGCTATTATTTTTTTGTCTTGTTTTTTTTGTTGTATTATTGTTGCCTTGTCTTATGATTAACATCATAACTGCCAATTTTGGCTCTTATGTTTTTGTGTTCTATTCTTTCCCCATCAGTTCTTCCAATGATGTCTTTGCCACCATGAAGTTGTATATAGACTGGTTCATGTTGAGCAGTGATTGTGTGTAGGCAAGTTGTGCGTCGTTCAGTTCAACCAGAGTTGCCTTTCCCACCTCATACATCTTCTCTGATATCTTGTAACTCTTTTCGGCGACTTCCACGGCCGATTTTGCCGCGGTGTAGTTCTTCATGCAGACTGTCATTTGGTCGTTGAAGTTTTTGACGGCTATGTTTAGGTTGCGTTGGGTGTCTTCAATCTGAAGGTTGAGGGTTTCTTTTGTTTTCTTCATCTGCTTGATGTTGAAGTGCTTGCTAAGTCCGTCGAAAATGGGGATGTTGAGGCTGACTGCCACGGTTGAATAGGGACTCCAGTTCATGTCGAAAGTGTCGCCCATGGCTACATAGTTGTATGCAAAGGAGGCAGCCAGCGTAGGTATGTATTGAAATTTAAGCATGCGGATGTTGGCATCAAGCATACGGTTTTGTATCTCCATTTGTTTTAAGGAGCTGTTGCTGCTCAAGTCGGAGTTGTATGCACTGCCTTCAAGCAGTTCTTGCTCGTAGTCACTGAGTTGGCCTATCACCTCTATTTCCTTGTCGAGGTCGATGCCTATGAGGGCTTTGAGTTGCCAAGCGGTAAGCATCATGGCATTTTCGGCGCTTGTCACGTTGGGCTCGGCGTTCATCATGGTGACTTGTGCCCTCATTTTCTCAAATTCTGAAGCTTTGCCGACGTTGTATTTGTTTACTGTTTCGTTGTAGTTTTTTGTGGCATTGTCATACACCTCTTTCATCATGTGGTGCGATTCTTTGGCAAGCAGTGCTCCATAAAAAGCTTGTTTGACTTGTGACACTAGAGATATTTTTGATGAACGTGCTTGCTCAACAGCCATTTCCACGTCCATGGCCGACACCTTAAGGCTCTCCCATAACTGGGCGTTTATCAGAGGCATTGAAGCGCTAAAACCAGCATTTACGCTGTTGTTTTGTCCCATAGTGATGGTTTGCTCATTCCCGCCAAGGTTCATCACCATCTGTTGCTTCTTAAGGGTGCGCTGGTAGCTTCCGCTTGCATTTATGTTGGGATATAACGAGGCGTAACTTCCTTTTTTGGCATAACCTGCCTTTTCAACAGTCATGTCGGCCATTTTTACTGTGTTGCTTTCTGAAAGGGCTATCTCAAGAGCTTGGTCCAAGGTGAGTTGGATACTTTGCGCACTGACATTGTGGCTTAATAACAAGAACAAAGGCAGTATTAAACCTGTCATAAACAATTTGCTTTTTCTCATGTTGATAATTAATGTGTGTAAATATAAATATTTCAAATGATGTACTTTGCAAAAGTGCGAAAAAAATATCTATTTGAAGGCAGTTTTGTGACCTCTTTTAGCGATTTTACTATGTTTTTTGTCAGATTGGCAGAATTGTCATTGTCGAGAAGCCACAAAATTGGCTCAAACAAAGTCTCCCGGTGAATGGCTTGTTTGTGTTAATTGTGCCTTGTCTGCTGCTCGCATTCTTAATCATTTCATCGCAAATCATAAAAAAGAGTATCTTTGCAAAAAATATGTCCATGAATCCAAACGTAAGCGACTATACACCTCAAATATACAAGACGATTGCAAAGCTGCATCGTCATGGCGTGACATGGATTGTGCTTTTTGTTGTGCTTTTCCTTGCCAATCAGGGCACTGAGCTGCTTCATCGTCTTGTCACAACGATTTCTGAGGTGTTGCTGCTTATGTTGTTTTCGTCATTCGACTGGTATGTGTTAGTTGAAAAACTGCTTGACTACAAACGTTATGTTTTGTTCTTTGCCCTTTCTTTTTTGGTCATATTGGCGTTCTCTTTCACCTCGATGTTTTTGGAAATTGAGATTACGAAATTTTTCAAGGAAGAACAAGAACTTGGATACTATGCAATATTCCTGATGCGTATTATCTGGTATTTCATTGTGGCGGTTTTTGTTCTTGTGCTCTATTTTCAGCAAAAGGAAACGGAAAACATTCGCGTTCAGGAGCGTCTTCAGACAGAAAAACTGTCGGCCGAGCTTCTCTACCTCAAAACACAAATTAACCCTCATTTTCTGTTCAATGCCATAAACAACATATATTCGATGGTGTATATGAAGAACGAACAGGCACCAGACAACATTCTAAAGCTTTCGGAGATGCTGAGATATGTGCTTGTTGACTGCCAGGATGAAACCATTCCGTTGAGCAAAGAGATAAAAATTATTGGCAACTTCGTTGATTTTCAGGCTGTTACTATTGGAAGTTACAATAATATTTCTTTTGAGTCGGATGTGGATAATCCTGACTATATGCTTGCACCAATGCTTATGCAGCCATTGGTCGAGAATTGTTTCAAGTACAGCCGCCTCAACACAAACCCAGATGCCTTTGTTGAAATAAGGATAACCCAAAAAGGCGATGACTTGTTTTTTGAAGCACGCAATAGCATAAGTGCTGTATCGGTTGTGGATGCAAAAAAGAGTGGTATTGGCATAGAAAATGTCAAACGTCGTCTTGAACTGTATTATAAGGATAGTTATGAATACGATTTTCAATTGAAAGACAATGAATATTCGGTGATACTACATCTCAAGAAACAGCTGGAAGAACAAATGATAACAGAATAAAAACAATAGGTTATGGAACAAAAATACAATGTTATAATAGTTGATGACGAATTCCCTGCGCGGGCATTGTTGAGTGAATATGTGTCGAAGATCCCTTCGCTAAATCTTTTGGCCGCATGCTCAAACGTGGTAGGTGCACTAAAGGAAATGTCGTCAAGCCATGCCGACATTCTGATTCTTGACATCCAAATGCCTGAAATAACGGGACTGGAGTTCGCAAAGACTTTGGAAAACAGGGCTGGTGTGATATTCACGACCGCATATTCCGACTTTGCCGTAGATGCATTCTCGATAGGCGCCGCCGACTATCTTCTAAAACCTTTCAGCTTCGACCGCTTCAAACAGGCCATTGAAAAGGCTGCAAGCATGCTCTCGGCACAAAACAACGAAAAGGAAGTCGAGTCCACAACTGTTTCAAGGCCAGAACGCGAATTTATTATGGTCAAGGCTGACTACAAACTATATAAAATTAATTACGATGACATCCTCTATATTGAAGGCCAGCACGAGTATGTGACTTTTCACACCAAGCAACAGCGCATTACGGCCCTTTTCTCCCTGAAAGACCTTCAGTCTATGTTGCCATCCACAAGGTTTGTCAGGATACACAAGTCATACATTATTTCACTTGACCATATCCAAGATATTGAGAAAAACAGTGTGACAGTGGCAGGAACACAGCTCACCATCGGGGGAAACCATCGTGATGAGTTGATGAGACTCCTTGGCCAAAACTGAAAAATGACTGTCTCGCCAGCCGTTTTTTTTCAAAAAATATCTTAAAAGTTTGATTTTTTGAGTAATAACATATACATTTGCAAAAACAAACCTAAAAAGATTATTACAAATGGGTAAATTTGAAGTCACAAAAAGAAAAAACGGAGAGTTTCAGTTTGTCCTGAAAGCCAGTAATGGCCAGGTGATACTCACAAGTGAAGGCTACAAGACCAAGACAGCATGCCTTAATGGCATTGAATCTGTCAGAAAGAACAGCCAAAACGAAAAAAGATTCGAGAAGAAAGATGCCAAGGACGGCCGTCCTTTCTTCAACTTGAAAGCCGCCAATGGCGAAGTTGTTGGACAAAGCCAAATGTATGCCAGCCAAAAAACTTGCGACAATGGCATCGCATCGGTGAAGAGAAATGCTCCGGAGGCGCCTGTTGCTGACATGACAGAGGCCAAATAGCATTTTCCTTAGGAACAAGATCCTCAAGAGGCCTTATATAATAGGTCTCTTTTTGTTTCCCAATATGCTGGTTTTGGCAAACAAGGCAATAAAACCAATTTATCTGCGCTGTAGTGTTGAAACGAAAAAAAAGAGTATTTTTGCCGCACATTAATAAAAGTGTTTTCCGTTTGAAGAAACTGCATATATATATTGTGAATTCGTTTATCGGGACTTTTATCCTAACGTTCCTGATAGTCGTCTTTGTCTTTCTTATGCAGTTTCTGTGGCTTTATGTTGACGATTTTGTAGGTAAGGGCTTGGAATTGGACATACTGATGAAGTTGTTCTTTTATATGTCAACTACCTTTGTCCCAATGGCATTGCCGCTTGCCATACTTCTTGCGTCTCTTATGAGTTTCGGAAACATGGGCGAACATTATGAACTCGTGGCGATGAAGGCCTCTGGCATCTCAATATGGAAGGTGATGCGCCCGCTGGTGTATTTCTCTGTTTTGATGAGCATCTTCGCTTTCGTTTTCTCAAATAGCATTTTGCCTGTGACCACACTGAAATCGAAGGTGTTGCTTTTTGACGTGCGTAAGCAGAAGCTGGCATTCGACATAAAAGAAGGGATATTTTACAAGGATATGGAAAATTATGTCATCTATGTCGGAAAAAAAGGCAAAGATGGAAGCTCTATTTATGATGTGAAGATATATGACCACAGCGAACATAACGGGAATACTCGTGTCATGACGGCTGACTCGGGTATGATGAGGGTGGGGGCAAACCAACGTAGCATAGTCTTTACCCTTTATGATGGCTATGACTATACTGATGTCACCAGTGGTGAGGATTACAAGACAAAAAGACCTTTCGAAAGGCTCAAATTCAAGGAAGAACGCATCACTCTGAGTCTTGAGGACTTTGACATGAAACACTCTGACGAAGAAATGTACAAGTCGCACCAGGCAATGATGAACATTAACCAACTCAAGGTCACGCTCGATTCGCTAAATGTGCGTTATGACCAAAAGAAAAAGTATTTTGCGGAGAGTTTCATGCTGCGCATGTCGCATGCAGGTCTGCTTGATTCCATTGCGGCTTCCGACACGGCAACGCTTGTCTCAGATACGCTTTCTTGGCCATTGTTGGACAAAATGGGCGCAGGCGAGCGTGCCTATGTCGTCGATATGGCACTTAATATGGCTCGAAATGCCAAAGACAACGTCAACTTCAATAAGGTTGACATAACCTCGCAGAAGGAAAACATAAAAAAACACCAAAAGGAGTTCCATAAGAAGTTTACTTTAAGCTTTGCTTGCCTGATATTCTTTTTCATCGGAGCCCCTTTGGGTACCATTATGAGACGAGGCGGCTTTGGACTGCCCGTCGTCATATCTGTACTGTTTTTCGTGTTCTATTATGTCACTTCTACAATGACGGAACGTATGGCAGTTTATGGTGACCTGAATATGTTTTTTGGGGTGTGGACATCCTCTCTCATCCTGCTGCCGATAGGCATCTTCCTTACCATAAAAGCCACCAGCGATTCGCAACTCCTTGACGGCGAGGGTTGGAATAAGGCTTTCTCAAAGATAGCCGCCGTATTTAAAAAGCAAAAACAATGAATATTCTGCTGCTTTGTAACAAACCGCCTTATCCTGCAACAGAAGGCGGGCCCATGGCAATGAATAGTGTCATCAAGGGTCTCCTTGAAGCAGGTCATAATGTCAAAGTGTTGGCCATAAACAGTCCTAAGTTCAATGTCAACCCTGACGACATACCTGTGGAATATAAAGCCAAGACTGGCATAGAACTTGTTGATGTTGACCTGGATGTAAAGCCGTTAAATGCTTTCCTTAACCTTTTTACCGACAAGTCTTATCATGTAGAACGCTTCATCTCAAAGGACTTCGACAACCGCTTGAAAGAAGTGCTGTCCGAAAACAAGTTCGACATAGTCCAACTCGAGATGCTTTACATGGCCCCTTATATGGAAACAATAAGGAAAAACAGTAATGCAAACATAATATTGAGGGCTCACAATGTCGAGCATCTTATATGGGAACGAATTGCAGATGAAACAAGCTTTTGGCCCAAAAGAATGTATATACGTCATTTGGCGCGTACACTTAAAAAATATGAACTCTCGGCAATCAATCAGGTTGACGGAATAGCTGCCATAACTCGAAAAGATGCTGCTTTCTTCCGCCGGACATGCTCAAAACCTGTGGTTGACATCCCATACGGCGTTTATCCTGAACAGTTTGAACCTAATTATGAAATTGAAGGAAAACCAAAATTCTATCATATTGGTTCAATGAACTGGACACCAAACGAGGAAGGCATAAGGTGGTTCATAGAAAATGTTCTTGATGACCTTTTGATTAAAGTCCCAGATTTCGTTTACCATCTTGCGGGACGCAATATGTCGCAATGGATGCATGAGCTTGACAATCCGCACCTTGATGTAGTGGGTGAGGTAAAGGATGCAAGCGAATTTGTCGGCAGCAATAATGTCGCCATCGTCCCTTTGTTGTCGGGTAGCGGGATACGCATAAAAATAATTGAATCGATGGCCTTGGGCAAGACTGTCATTACCACGCGTGTTGGTGCCGAGGGTATCCTGTATGACGAGGACGCTAACATCATAATTGCGGAGACAAAGGCCAAGATGATCGAGGCCATACGCATGGTTGACGAAAATCCTCAAATGGCTGTTGAAATAGGAAAGGCTGCACGCAAACTTGTTGAGGACAGATACGACAACCGTAAGATAATAAACAGGCTTACACGTTTTTACGAGCAGATAAAATTCAGGTCGAAAATAACTTTTGCTTAGGAGGACAAAGATGTGAAAATTCTTGCAATCCTATCCGCACTTGTACTGTTGACGGTCTCGTGTTCGACAAAGAGGAATGGTGTGACCGTTTTGCCGGACAATTGCGAAAATTGCCCTCAGGCGGAATATAGTCCATCAACGATTATTGTAAGTTATGACCCCGAAGTGGGAAAGGAGAACCTTGTAAGAGCCGTACAAGAAAGTTGTGCAGAGATTGTTTATGACCACAAGATAATAACAGCCATGACTATACGCAAGCCTCATTCAATGACTTTGGACGAGGCTATAGGTTTTTTTGGCAAGGTGAAGGGTGTGGTTTCCGTTGAGAAGGACTACATTTACCATGTTGACCAGCATTGACTCATAAAAATCGTGTGGTTGCTAGAGACTGATAACGCAGTCCATGCGGATGTCGTGCGGCTCGGCTGGAATGATGTCAACAAGTTGGAAGTCGAAACAGATGCCAATCTTTTTTACATTAGGGTGTTTTGCCAAAAACCGGTCGTAATAGCCACGTCCGCGTCCCATGCGGTTCCCTAGTTTGTCAAAAGCCACGCCTGGTACTACAATTAGGTCAAAACCGCCTGTATATGGTTTGTTCTGCGGTTCCATAATGTTGAAGTCGCCAACTGCGAATTCGGTTTCTTGGTCAAGTGCGACAGGAATGATGTCGTCGCCGACAACTGTCGGGAGAACTATGGTTTTCTGCCCACGCCATTTTTCTATGAATGCGGCTGTCTGCACTTCGTCAGGAAGAGCATTGTATAGCATTACACGTTTGGCGTTGGTGAAGTCTTGGCATTTCTCGAGTTTTTGCGTTATCGCCTTTGACTGGTTGGCCAATTCTTCGGTGCCATGTTGTTTTTTGAGGGCTTTTATTGCTGCTCTAAGTTCTTTCTTGTCCATCATGGTGACTTTCTTATTCATAAATATCCAAAAGCGGTACGTAACTGCAGCTGAAAGCTGCTCCGTGTGACAGACTGCCTGATGCTTTGAGTATGTGCTCTGGCGAATTGGCATACCAAACCACTGTCACCTGATTGTCGCTGCATTGTGTTATTATTCCGCCAACAACATGCCAACTCACGTCCGACACTTCATTTATAGAAAGCATGTAGGTGTTTTGCTCGTTTATTATCTCAACTTCCTTGGGGGTGATGATGCCTGCAAAGAAATCGTCCATCTTGCTCTGGATGAAATAGAAGTTGTCGTTTAGTGAGCCGTCTTTGTTTACGTGAGGAGAGTGATCCCAACCGTCGAAGGTGTGCAGCTCGGCCTGAATGCCATACTTGGGGGCTTCTTCTACAATGCATGACGAACCGTACATCTTGTTGAACAGAACTTTCTTCAATGATTTTGCTCCAGAGAAAGGGTAGTCGTAGTCGTAGGGAACAATTTTGTCGGCATTGCCATGGAATGCTATTATTGGTATGTTGTTGCTTTTAAGCACATTGAGTGTCGATACGGCGCCCCACATGTCAACAATGCCTTTCAGCGAGAATGAGGCTTTAAGGTCGTTGCCCGAGGTCTCTATTGGACCGAGGTCCCTGTTGTTGCCTTTTTTATAGGTTGTTGAGGGACGTGTTTTTTCGGTCATATAGCCCAGATTGAGTGATGTGATGGCACCAGCACTGCTTCCGCCTACAAACATCATTGAAGTGTCAATGCCGTATATTTCTTTGCTGTTGACCAGATAACGCATGGCAGCATGTGCGTCTTGTACTGCTCGATAACCTGCACGTTCAATGTCGGTCAGCGATGGCTGGAACCCTATACGGTAGTTTATAGAGGCTGTCACATAGCCCATTGAGGCGTAGTGCTTGCACCACTCCATTATGGAAAGGTCGTTCTTTGAACCGAAATAGAAAGCCCCACCGTGGATGAACATGATGAGCGGACGATATGATTCGGTGTCGTTCTTGGGAAGATAGATGTCCATCTTGAGGTCCAAGTCGCGGAGGGTGAGGGTCTTCGAGAGGTTGAAGATAAGCTCGCCGTATTTTTCGCTGTCGTCGGTGGCTTCTGCCCAGTAGCCATCAGCCTTTGCGTAAGTGATGTTTTTCTTCGTCTCTACACCAAACAGTGGCTCGTGGTAACGGCCGGTCTGGCACTCTCTATAATAAGGTTGCTCCACCACATCGAAGTCGAAGCGGCGACGCTTGAATATTCTTCCTGCCTTGCCGCTAATGTGAGTGCCTTGCAGCTTGGTGCCAGACAGCCTGATTCTTTGGCTATGCCCGCGTTGGGTGAAGACTATGTAGTTGTCGCCAAACCTCATGTTGAATGGTATGGTGTCGGCCACAGCAGCTGCTGCGTTTATGTAGTATCCTGTCACGGTAAGGCCGTTGATTCCCTCGATGTATGCGGCGTATGGCTTCTTGTCGTAGGTGCCGTAATAGACAGACTCTGCCTTGATAATCCTGTAGAGCGACTCTTGGGTGATGCCACTGGCGAAAGAACTAAAGCCAAATAATATGAAAAATAATGCTAAAAAACTGAATTTCAGTATTTTCATTGTAAAATGTAATTTGTTGTTCAAGTAGCAAAGTTATTGTTTTTCTTTATAGGGGAAGGATTTTTTTGAAAAAGATGTCTTGATATGTCATTCTTGGCGCAATCTATCAATTTTTCAGAGATTGCGCCAGCTAATTGCCATGTTTTCGGCTTTATTTTTCAAATCAAAATAATTTTCTAATTTTGCCGTCAAATCACAAGCCGATGTTTTTCAAACCGCGCATAGGTCATCATTACGAGAATGGTTTCAATGGCTTCAAAACGCTCGTTTTGGGTGTCAAGCACCATTGCACGCTTCGCCATTGCCGCAACTTTGCCGACTGTGTGATGAACAGGAACTGTGCGCAATATGACGCGATTTGCCCCGCTTACGACTGTCGCAACTACGTCAATGGACGTAAGATGTGTGAAGACAACATCAGTAATGGAGGAAAGTCTTGTGTGTATTACGAGCAGCGGACGGTGGAGGAGAAGCATAGCGAGTATCTTTTGTCGCAGAACAACATCATCGAAATCAACGCGTTTCTGGAGGAAATCGACCACTATCCAGCTTACACCTGTTTCACCAAGTTGATGCTGAACAAGACCGATGACTTCAGTGACGATGAGAAAATCGACTTTTGGGAGCATGTGGCTTTCTCCAATTTCCTGCAATTTCCTTCAATATTTCTGTGATGCACATCAAGTGCCCGAATACAACGAAGGTGAAGTCGTTTATAGGCAGGAGGACTGGAAGGCTTTTCTGGAATTGCTTGACGAGCTTGAACCAGAAGTTGTTTATGTCTGGAATCCGTCTCTTAAAGCGTTGTTGGATAGTAAGATAGCTGAGAACGCTGTTTCTTGTTTGACTTTTTTTGACTACTTCAGTTCCGAGACTTTGACGGTGAACCGCTATTTATATAAGGTGCGGCCAAAGAATACGCCTGTGATGTTGTTTGCCGACTTCAGTCGGAGATTTTGTCCCGACAGCGATGAGGCAGCGTGTGCCAGCCTGATGCTCAATGCCTTGTAGAAGGTGCGTTTCCGTTATTTTGTCCCTGCTGATGGGATTAGGGTCACTGCTGAGATGCTTGCATTTGTGAGTGGAAGTATCTGGGACAATGATTTGTCAAAATTTCTTTGTGCGAAACTACAATCCCGGTATGCGGGGTGTCCAGCTTGCGACAAAAACGGCATTTTTACCGTTTTTGAATCTGAAATAAAGAAATTGATGCATGGTCATCGTTGCGTCTCGTCGTTCTATCTTGTTTTTCTGGAAATCAAAGCTATTGCGGTGGAAGGCTCACTCGGTAACTTGTCGTGGTTCGACCTGGGCAAGACGGCTTCGTTTGACGCAGCCAACACTGCCATCTTTTTCTTGACCCAGCCTGATGCCGCCCTGCAAGATGCTTTGAAAACACTGGAGGAGAAAAGCTTGTCTCAGGTGATTTGCTGTTGCATGGCAATGAATGCGACAAACTGTTGTCGGACGTGGCTGAAAGCCGGTGCTTGAACTGCATTGTGGAGAGAGACAATGCTTTGTTGTTGCGTTTAACAATTGAATTTAGGAAATTATCAAAAAGTGAATCTCCTAAAATACCTCACCAATTGGCCTGACGAGATTTTTGACTGCATCGCATCGATGGAAGAGGCCGAGATTTATATGAAGGCGGGACTGAAGGCAGCCCGCATCGGTGGACGCTGGGCCTTGATACGCACCGACATCAACTGGTCTGACTATAGCGTGAAACGCAACACATAACTCAAAAACAAACTTGCCGACTACTCCAGCTGGGTTGACTACAACAATGCCGACCTGATAGGCGAGGGATACCCGCCCCGCGATGTCAACGGCGACCCTTATGAACTCCATCACATTGGCCAACGCCAGGACTCACCCTTTGCCGAGCTGACTTGGCACGAGCACATGGGTGGCGGTAACAACACCATCTTGCACAAAGCCGGAAAAGAGTCGGAGATAGACCGCTATCAGTTTGAGTATGAGAAAACAGCATATTGGAAGAACCGCTTCAAAGCCTTCACCCAGGCGGAATTGAATAAGATATATAACTTATAACTTTCAACTCTAAACAGAACAACTGTAATGCATGTGCTATCAGCTGTCAGCCTGATTTTGCGTTTTGGTTTTCTCGTGTCTTGGGTCCCGTGCCTTCACGTCATGCCTCAAACCTCATTTTAACTCCCAACTCATAGTTCCTAACTCTCAACTTTCAACTTTCAACTCTCAACTCATCATTTCATTCCCATCTCTTGAGGCTGTCCTTGGCTGTCATTGCCGCCTTGGCGTGACTTGTTTTCAAGTTCCATCTTTCCGAAGCGGAACTGGAGGCCGACTGATATGCTGCGGCTGTTTAATTTTGAATTGAAGTCGGAAATCACGTATGGGCTATTGTTCGACGAGCCCCATTTGTTCCAGTTGAAGATGTCGTTGGCGTTGACGAACACCGTCATCATGCGGTTGAAGAAGTCGGCACGCAGGCCTGCGTTGATGCCATAGCGGGCGTGGCGTTCTGAGAAGAGGTCTTGTGTGGGAGAACTGTAATAGCCCGATGCTGTGATTTCAAGTCTCTTCCATAACTTGGCCCAGATGTTAAGTCTGAAACTGTACGACCACATGTTCGACTTGTATGGTTCTCCATTGAACTCGGTCTTTATATAGTTGTCGTACACATTGGCATAAAACCTTATGTTGAAGAATCCGGTCGGGCGGTACATCATGCTTAATTCCAAGCCAGTGTTGTGGCTTTGACCCACATTAACGGGAAAAGAGTAAGGTACGACACGTCCGTACAACCAGTGGTATTGCGACATCATAATTGTGTTGACGTTGTTGGTTTTGCCACGGTAGTAAACGGATAGCCCTACCGAACCGAACTTGTCCCAATATTTGGTCCAACCCAGTTCGACAGAATGTGTAAATATACGTTCCAATTCAGGATTTCCTGTATTGTAAGAGTCTTCGTGATAAAGAGGGAAGAGGCTCAGTTGTTCTGCTTCAGGTGCTGCTATTCTCATGGAGTAGCTTGCGCGGAAGTTGTGCATCGACTTGGTGCGGTAGGAGAGGTGTAATGAAGGCCTTACGCTGAAGAAATGCTTTGTGAAGTTGTATTGCGTCGAGTCGACGTAGTCGCCGCCTGACAGTTGGCTAACGAAACGTATGCCTGGCTTGATGGTGAAGCCGCCGAACTTGTGCTGCAAGGTGAAAAACACTTCGTTTGAGACATCGGTGAACTTGGCTGTATGGCTGCGGTAGGCATCGTTTATCCATGTCTCGCCGACAAGCGTGTCTGTTAAATGTTTCTCTTTCACAAGATGATATGAAGAGTTGAAGCCGACAGAAAACTCTCCGTTTTTAGAGTAGGGTCTGTTGTAAACCAGTTCCGCCTCAAAGCCACCATTTGATTCGTCGCCTTTCTGGTTTTTCGTGCGAGTATAGTTTGCAGGCAAGGTGAAGACCCTATCGACTTTTCCGCTTTCTTTGCCACCCGACACGTCACCGGTGAGGCTGGCGGAGATGTTGTGGCCTTGGTTGTCGAATTTGTGCTGGTAGTAAACTCCGGCATTTGCGTAATAATATGAGTTTTTCGTGGGCGACTGCTCCGAGAGGTCGGTGATGATTGTGTCGGTGAGAGGGACACCGTTTTCATCGAAATACTCTTCGCGGTATTGCATCACTTTGTTGTCGCTGTTGTACCAGTTAGGCCATCCGCTGGCCCAAATGTTGATGCTGTTGGCACTGTCAATCTCGTAGTCGAGGCTTAAGTGGCCGCCGGTGTTGAAGCTTTTGCTTTTATGGAAAGAGGTGTCGAACTCGTAACTGATGGTGTCGTTTGCGTCGTTGAGAAGCCACTGGTGCGATGTTGAGTTGTTCTTCCATATCGAGAAGCCTCCGTTGATATAGGCGTTCACCGTCAGTTTGTTGTTTGACCATACGTATGAAATCCATGGGTTGACAGATGGTCTTGACGAGCCGTTTATGCCGAAACTGAGAAACTCGTTTTTCTGCACCTTGGCGTTGGTGACAATGTTGATTATGCCGTCGGCCTTTGAGCCGTAGCGTGCCGATGGGTTTGTGATGACTTCAACATGGTCTATGCTGTTTGCAGGCAGTTGCTGTATGTATGTCTTAAGGTTTTCGCTGGTCATGTGCGACGGTTTGTCGTTTATCCACACTTCCACGCTTGATGTTCCTCGTAATGTGATGTTGCCTTCCACGTCAACCTCGACGCCTGGGGCGTTCTGAAGGGCATCGGATGCCGTTCCCGTCTGGATGCTGGGGTCTTCGGCTACATTGTACATCGTCTTTTCGCCTTCAACAGAAAACAAGGGACGTTTCTCGGTGATGACTACTTCGGCCAGATTGGTGGATCCTTCCTTGAGTTTTAGTTTGCCCAGGTTTGTGTTCCCAGATACGCTTATCTGTTGTTCGAGAGTCTCAAAACCTATGGCCGATACTTTTAGGTTGTAATCGCCATTGGGTATTGCCTGTAATGTGAATGAGCCTTTGTCGTCTGAAGCAGTGCCACTTACAAAAGCACTGTCGGCTAGCCTGAATAATCCTACGTTAACAAATGGAATGGCATTGCCTTTTTTTTCTTCTGCAATGGTGCCAGACACTTTGTTTTGGGCGGTCATAGGCATGAAAAGGCCTATTATTAGCGCAACAAGCAAATAGTTTTTTTTAATGGATGTATGTGACATGATATGTTTTTTTTATTTTTCAAAGTCTGTTAATGGTTTCGCGTATCTTTCCCAACTGGGTTAATAAATTCTTGAGTTCGTTCAGCGGAAGCATGTTTGCTCCGTCTGACTTGGCTTTTGACGGCTCAGGGTGGGTCTCAAGAAAAATCCCGTCTGCTCCAGCTGCAATACCAGCTTTGGCCACAAGCCCGACCAGTTGTGGTTGCCCGCCTGTCACGCCACTTGGTTGGTTGGGTTGTTGAAGCGAATGGGTGGCGTCAAGTATTACAGGCACACCAAATTTCTGCATGGTGTTTATGTTACGATAATCGACGATCAAGTCTCCATAACCGTACATGTTGCCTCTTTCGGTTAGCATTATCTGGTTGTTGCCGTAATGGTTGAGTTTTTCGACAACAAAACGCATCGCTTCGCCTGAAAGAAATTGCCCTTTCTTCACGTTTATTATTTTTCCTGTCTTGGCTGCGGCTTCAAGCAAGTCGGTTTGGCGGCATAGAAATGCCGGTATTTGCAGTATGTCAACGTATTGGGCCGCAATGGCAGCTTCTTCTGGCTGGTGTATGTCGGTGATGGTGGGCACGTCCAATGTGTCGCCAATGTTCTTTATGACTTTCAGCGCCTTTATGTCACCTATGCCTGTGAATGAATTAACACTGCTGCGATTGGCTTTGCGGTACGATGCTTTGAACACAAATGGTATGTCAAGCTGTTTTGCTGCCTCATAAATGTGCCTTGCTATCAACATGGGACTGTCTTCGTCTTCTATAACACAAGGCCCTGCTATGAGAAGGAATTGTTTGTTGTTTTTTATGCTGTTGTATTCAATTTTGGTCATGATGATATGTTTTTTTTATTTTTCACCTTAATTCCGCAGATTATTCTTGATTTTTGGTTGTTGAGAAATGACAAGCCGTTGTTAATAAATAACTTAGCAACGACTTGCATTTCTCAATAATTTCACCTATTTTTGTGCTGTGAAACCGTAAAAACGGGTGATAT